>JANOOM010000135.1:0-21677 GCA_031421335.1 Armatimonadota bacterium | reverse complement strand
GCAACCTCGTTTCCCTGCTGCTCGCCCTCGGCCTTGTATCCTTGAAGCGGTTCCAGACGTTCTACAAGATCGTCTTTTACCTGCCGGTCATCATCTCCATCGCCGTCGTGGCGACGCTGTGGCAGTGGCTATACAACACCGACATCGGCCTTTTGAACCTCTATTTGGAAAGCGTCGTCGGCGGCCTGCGGCACCTCGGCCTGCCGCTGCCGCCGTGGACGCCGATCCCATGGCTGTCCTCTCCCGCGAACGTCATGCCCTCGGTCGCTCTGCTGACGGTCTGGTGGGGCGCGGGGGGCAACATGATCTTGTATCTGGCCGGCCTGAACAACATCCCTGACGATTACCAGGAGGCCGCGCAGATTGACGGGGCGGGGGCCTGGCAGCGCTTCAAAGCCATCACCTGGCCGCTCTTGAAGCCGACGACGCTGTTCTGCCTGGTCTTCTCGGTTTTGGGCGCTTTCCAGGTCTTCGGCCAGACTTACGTTCTGTACGGTGGTGGCTCGGGGCCGGGGCGCGCGGGCCTGACGATGGCCCTGTATATGTACCAGCAGGGCTTCGGCGAGTACCAGATCGGCTACGGGACGGCCGTCGCTTACGTCCTGTTTGCAATCGTCCTGCTGCTGACTCTGGTTCAGTTCCGGGTCTTGTCGCGCGGCGGTGGGGAGAAAAACTGATGGACACGATACGACGCGGGCAGTGGGGCCTGCACGCGCTGATGCTGATCGCCGCCTTTCTGTTCGCCGCGCCGCTGCTGTGGATGCTCTCGACCGCGCTGAAAGCGCCTGCCGACATCATCAGCGGTCTGGGGACGGCGCGCTGGCTGCCGCATCCGGTGACATTTGAGAACTTCCAGGGTGTGCTGGCGAAGACCGAAGAGTTCCCGATCTGGCGCTGGACCGGCAACAGCCTCTTGATTTCACTCGCCGTGACCCTCTTGGTGCTGGTCGTGGACTCGCTGGCCGCCTACGCCTACGCCCGCCTGCGCTGGCCGGGCCGGGATCGGGTATTCGGCGTGCTGGTGGCGACGATGCTGGTGCCGGGTCAAGTGTTGCTGATCCCGATGTACCTGGTCATCCGGGGCTTGGGCTGGTTCGACACTTACTGGGCCTTGATCGTCCCCGCCGGGGCCAGCGCCTTCGGCGTCTTTTTGCTGCGCCAGTTCTTTTTGACGATCCCTTCGGAGTTGGAAGACGCCGCCCGGATGGACGGGTGCGGGCCGCTGGGCATCTTCTGGAACGTCATTCTGCCCCTCTCAAAGCCCGCCCTGGCGACATTGGGCATCTTCACCTTTATGGCGACCTGGAATGCCTTTGAGGGGCCTCTGATCTTCACCAATAGCACGGACATGCGGACCCTGCCGATCGGCATCACCATCTTCCAGGGGCATTATAATGCCGAATACGGGCCGATGATGGCCGCCGCCGCCCTCGCCGCCATTCCGGTGACGGTGGCCTTCCTGCTGCTGCAAAAACAGATCATCAAGGGAATCTCGCTGACGGGGCTGGCGGGGCGATGATGAGGCGAGGCCAGTGGCGCTAACATGGGTGGCTTGAAATACTACACGCTGATCTCTAAAGACCAACGTAACATGAACTACGTTTTCTTCAAAGACGATGAAGACGATGTCCTCCAGGTCCGGCCATCTTCGAAGCACTTAATCTATCACAGTCCCTACAAGCTCCGCCAAGACCGACCTCGCGACAGTAGGCTCTAAGTTCCAAGGTCCTTGCCCTTGCTGTGGCCGCTATTATGGCGTCTATGTCGGGCGATCTCCTTGCCGATGCCTTTGTTCGTGTTTGTGATGAGGGTGAGCTTCCTTTCCGTCGTTTTTTGGTTCTCCTGCGAAACGAAAACGCCCCGCCCTTGATGGGCGGGGCGTTTGTCACAGTGACGTGTTAAAGCGTGAACGTGCCGTAAAAGGCGCTGTTCTCGCCGCCGCGCGTCCAGGCATCGCCACCGGTGCGGGCGGAAACGCTCGCGGCCTGCGTGTAGCCGACACGGCGGTCCGTGACAGGCGCGAGGGGGCTGTACCAGACGAGGTTCGGCTGCTTGCAGCACTCGCGGTTTGGCAGGGCGTTCACGGAGAGCGCGGCGATCTGGGGGGCCGAGACGCGGTAGCCGTTGGCAAGATGCTGGAAGGAGATCGCCGCCGTGCCTGCCAGAGTGACCGTGCCGAGAGAGGCAGAGTAGCGGGAGTTCAGAGCCTCGGCCAGCGCTTTCTGCTGGGCTGGGGTGGCATGGGCATCTACATACAGCAGGGTGGCGCGGTGGGCGCTTGCTTCGGCCAGATTGTTGTCGGCGCGGACGACGGCGACAGCGGAAACGCCGGCCAGCGGAACGCCGTGCCAGTCGCCGCCCTTGAAGTGCCAGGCCAGGACTGCGTCGCGGCCATCGCTGACGTACTCGCCGCTATAGTGGCAGGCCCCAGCAAAGACGCTGGCCGTGCGCGCCTCGACGTAATCGCCGGTCGGGGCGGAGGCGGACGCGGCGAGGGCGGTGCCGAGAACGCCGACAGAGAGAAGCGCGGTGAAGATGCTCTTGTTCATCGGGAACCTCCTATAAAACATGGTCCGGGCATTGAAATACCCGTCTGAGAAGCCTGTGGCTGACCGTCCAGGGGACGGAAAATTGAGGGGAAGCTCGATCTCTCCCGTCCCTTGGACGGTCGGCGAAGCCTCCGAGACGGGCATTTCAATGCCCGGCCTGCTGCTGCCCGGCCTGCTGCTGCCCGGCCTGCTGCTGCCCGGCCTGCTGCCATGCCCGGCCTGCTGCCGTTCACGAGAAATGCGACTCGTAACACTCGCGGCCCGCGCCGCAGACTTCGGGGCGGGCCTTGCCGCCGTCGGGGCCGACGACCTGCTGGGTGTATCTGCACCAAGTATGGTTGTCCAGGCCGATCATGTCGGCCGCCTCTAGCGGGATGGACTCGCGGAAGAAATACTTTTTGCTCCGCAAGTTGCGGCACATCGGGCTTTCCAGGACATCCGTTCCCGCCGTCGTTGTCGTCTCTTCCTGGTTGACTGCGCTCATGCGACGCCTCCGTTCCCGCCTTCAAACGCCGCGCGCGGCCCGGCGACAAGGGCCGCCGCCGCCCGGCGAACCATCGCCTGGGTCAGCGGCACTTTGTACCCGTTCTGCGCCAGCGGCTCCGCCCCCTCAGTGGCGGCGAGGGCGGCGGCACGGATGGTCTCATCGTTCAGCGGCTTGCCGCGCAGGGCCGCCTCGGCGGCCTGGGCATGCCAGGGAATCGGGGCGACCCCGCCCAGCACGACGCGGGCCGACTTGATGACATTGCCGTCCGTCTCCAGGGCCATGGCGACCGAGGAGAGCGACCAGTCCAGCGAGTTCTTTTCGCGGAACTTCAGGTAGGTGCTGCGCCCGGCTAGGGCAGAAGCCGGCACGAAGACCGAGGTCACTAGCTCGCCCGGCTTCAGCACGTTTTCGTGCGTGATATCGCCCTCGCGCGGCAGCGTGAAGAACTCGGACAGCGGGAGGAGGCGCGTCTTCCCGCCTTGTCCGGTGATGGTCAGCACGGCGTTCAGGCACAAAAGGGCAGGGGCCAAATCCGACGGATGCACGATGTAGGACGGGCCGCCACCCAGGATGGCGTTGTACTTGTTTTCCGCACTGTCGGGCGCGGCGTAGCACTTGGTCCCGCCTTTTTTGAGGCAGACGATGCGCTCGTTTCGATAGTACCAACATCGGGGCCGCTGGCAGAGGTTCCCGCCGACTGTCCCGACGTTGCGGATCTGGATGGTGGCGATGGACTGGGCGGCTTCGGCCAGGGCGGGGTAGTGGGCGCGAATGGATGGGTGCTCCTCTACCTCGGTGATCGTGACCAGGGCGCCCAGATGCAGGCCCTTCGGGTCGGTCGTGATCTTGTCCAGGCCGGGGATGCGCTTGAGGTCAACGACGGTGGCCGGGGACAGGATGTAGTCCTTCATCGCCCCGAGAAGGTCCTGCCCGCCGCCCATCGGGCGGATGGCGTCCAGGCCGCCGCCCTGGGCGAGCAGGCGCGTCGCTTCTTTGATGGTGGCCGGGTGGATCAGGTCAAAGGCTTTCATACGATCCCTTTCTGCTGCATCTCCATGAGGCCGTCCAACACCTTGTCCGGGGTGATCGGCAGGGAGCGGACGCGGACGCCGCAGGCGTTGTAGATGGCGTTCGCCAGGGCGCCCGCTGTCGGGATCGTCCCTGGCTCGGCCATGCCGATGACGCCGCGTGGGTCGTCCTCGATGATGGAAGTGAACTCGGGCATTTCCAGTGCGCCTGGCAGCTTGTACTCTTCAAAGTTGGCGTTGAGCATCAGGCCGGTCTCGCGGTCGGTGACTTTGCCCTCGTACAGCCCGTAGCCCATCGCCTGGATCAAGCCGCCGTTGAGCTGGCTTTCGATGGCCAGGCGGTTCAATGGCAGGCCGCAGTCCTGCACCCCAATGAGGCGCAATACCTGGACTTTGCCGGTCTCGGTGTCTACCTCGACTTCGGCAAGATGAACGCCGTGCGCGCCGCCCGAAGATAGGCCCGGCTGCCACTCGCCCTCGGCCGTGATGCCCTGCGTCCCCAAAGCGGCGCAGGCCTGCTTCCACGACACGGTCTTGCCGCCCGCCGCCGTGATCAGGCCGTCATGGGCCGTCAAGTCCTCAGGCTTCGCGCCCAAAGCAGGCGCGATCCGGGCGAACAGGGCGACGCGGGCGTTGAACGCGGCGATTTTGACGGCGGGCGCGAGCGACGGCGTCGTCGTGCTGCCGCCCGAGGCATTGGCGCTGCCCAAGCGGGAGTCGCCGATGTGGGGGCGGACGGCGCTCATCGGCAGGCCGAACTCCTCGGCGACGATGGCCGCCGTGTAGGTGCGCGTGCCGGTGCCAAGGTCCTGAGTCCCGGAGAGAACGTCAACGCCGCCGTCGGAAGCGACCTTGACCGTCACCTTGCAGGCAGGGCCGCCCCCGCCCCCCCATTCGGCCAAGCCGACACCCATGCCGCGCTTCTTGGTCCCGGTCTGCCCCAGTCCTGGCTGCTTGTTGCGGCCGGCCGCCCAGCCCGCCTCTTTAGCGGCGATGTCCATCTGCCGGCCCCAGGCGGGGTCGGGGATGTTGCGCTTGCGAAGCTCGATGGCGTCCATGTCCAGCTTATAAGCGACATCATCCATCAGGCACTCCATCGGGAAGGACGCCTGCGGGCTGCCCGGGCCGCGGAAGGCGCGCGAGCTGTCAATGTTGGTATGCACCGAGTCCACCGTCCGGTAGACGTGTTCCACCTGGTAGATGTAGGGTAGGCCACGCTGCGAGCCTTCGCCCAGGCCGCCGAGCTTGTGCTGCTCGGCGCTGATGGCGAGTAGCTTGCCGTCTTTGGTCGCGCCCAATTTCGCGCGCACCTGGCTGGCGCTGCGGTTGCCGGCCATCAGGAACTCGTCTTCGCGGGTCAGCAGCAGGTGGACGGGCCGCTTGGCTTTAAGGGCCAGTTTACAAGCGACCGAGCCGGGCAGGTCCAGGCCAAACTTGGACCCGAAGCCGCCACCCATGTGATGTACGATGGAGGTGACATTCGCTTCCGGGATGCCTAGCTCCTGGGCGGCGTCGCTGGGGATGGTGTGCGTCCCCTGCGTGGAAGCGTAGACGGTCGCCGTGTCGCCGCCGGTGTAGTCCACGACGACGCCGTGCGTCTCCAAGCAGCTATGGTGCTGAAAGGGGGTGTGGAACTCGCCCTCAGCGACGGCATCGCACCGGGCGAACAGGGCCTCAACGGCGTCTTTGTCGCCGCGCGACTCGCCGAGCTGGATGTTGGGGCCGTTCTTGTGAACCTGGGGCGCGTCCGGCTTCATGGCCGCTGCCGTGTCCACGACGTGGGGGAGGGGATCGTAGGAGACGCGGATGGCCCGGATGGCGTCTTCGGCGATTTCCGGCGTCCGGGCGGCGACAGCGGCCACGGGGTCGCCCTGATAGCGCAGAGTTTTGTCGGGATAGGTGATGACGGCGGCGACGCCCGGCATCCTCTCAGCCGCACTCGCATCAAGACTGATGATCTTCGCGGCGGCATAAGGGGATGCGAGGATGCGCCCGTAGACCATGCCGGGGAGGCGGATATCATGCGAGTATTTGGCCGCGCCCGTCACCTTGTCCGGCCCGTCCACGCGGGGGATGTGGTGGTTCAAGAGGCGCATTTTGGAGCGGTCGCCCCAGTCGGGGCCGGCGGCGTCGTCCACCTCGACCTCGACCATCGTTTCCAGGCCGTTGACGACTTTCGGAACCTTGATCTTGCGTTTCGCCATCGTGTTAGGCTTCCTTCCCCGCCCGCATGTTCTTGGCGGCGGCCAGCGCGGCTTCGAAGACCTTGGGGTATGTCCCGCAGCGGCAGATGTTGCCGGCGCAGGCGTGCCGCACTTGTTCCAATGTCGCGTGGGGGTTCTTGTCTAAGTAGTTGCGGACGGACATGACGAAGCCGGGCGTGCAGAAGCCGCACATGAGCGCGTCATGCTGAACGAAGGCGGCCTGGACCGGGTGCAGGTGCGCCTCGTCGGGCGAAACGCCCTCGATAGTCGTGATCTTCTTGCCCACGGCATCGGCGGCCAGCATCATACAGGAGTAAACGGTCTTGCCGTCCGCCTCGACGGTGCAGGCGCCGCACGCCCCCCGGTCGCAGACGACCTTCGGGCCGGTGATCGGCGGCTCCAGATGGTTCCGTAGGGCGTTCAAAAGCGTCGTGCGTGGCTCCATCGAGGCGGTGCGCTTCTGGCCGTTGACGTTGAGGGTGAGTCGAATCGTCCCGCGCTGCACGGCGGAGCGGCTGTCATCGCGGACGGCTTCGGTCGCCGACTCGCCGCGCTCCATCAGGGCGGGCGCGAGGGCGGCAGTGACGCCGACCACGCCGGCCCCGCGCAGGAACTGGCGGCGGCTCAGGGGCGGCGTTTCTCGCGGCGATTCGGGCCGCGTTTCTTTTTCGCGTTCCTCTTCCGATGTCGGCATGGGGGTTTCTTTCTTTCAGGGGCGCTCAGACACAATTCTGGCAATACTATACTCGCTAAACCACCTCCGTGTCAACGCCGCCCATGCCCTCCCACTCGCGCCATATGTCCGTCATGCACTCCCAGTGCAGTTCGCTGTGGTCGGCGTGGCTTAATCGGAAGAAGACCATGTACCGCGTGTGCGGCGAGACGTTCGACCCGACCCCATGCGCGAGCTGGTAATGCACCAAAACGACGTCGCCCGCCTTTCCTGTGACGGCCAGCGGCTCGGGCATCTCGACCGGCGGCATACCCTTCAACAAGGACTGCGGACTGTGTTCCCGGAAGTAGCCCTCGTACAGCCGGTGTGTGCCGGGCCAGACCGTGAGATTGCCCATCAGCGGGGCCGGCACGTCGCTCAACAAAACACCCAGCAGCATCGTGAAGTTGCCGATGGTGCCTTCCTTGACGCCGTTGGTCGGCGAGTACATGCCGTCTAAGTGCGGCCTCGCCGGCGATGGCTCATCCACCGAGGGGAAGCGCAGGGCGATCTGCCCGCCCCCCGGCGGCTTGATGCGGCCTGCCCCGATGACCGACTCGGCCAGCTCCCAGGCGGGCGTCTTCGTCAGGAGGCCGGCGATGGCCGGCGCGTTCTGGATCTCGGGGCAATAGGACTGTGCCCGGAAGCGGGTCATGTCGGCGACGTTCATGCCTTGCCCGACCGAGTGGTTGATGGCCCGCAGGGCGACCCCGACCATCAGCGGCGGCACGACGCCCGGCACGCAAACGAAGCCGTTGTCCCGGAACTCCTGTTTCTGCCTTGCGTTGAGCTGCATCCTAGTCCTTCTTTCCCTTGAGTTCGATGACGAAGTTGCGGTACGGCGCGTCCCCGATATTGGTCAGCCGGTGGTGGAGCGTTTCCGTGCCGGCGGCCTCGATGAAGACGACTTTGTCAGCCTCGTAGTTTACCTCGTGGGCGTCAGCGGGATTGTCCGGGTCGGCGTGGCGTAGGTGCCCGCCCTCGGTGACGATGAACAGGAAATCTTTGCGGTGAATGTGGCTTTCCAGCCACTCCTGCGGGGCCAAAGCCAAGTCCCAGACGCGGACGCGGTCGTTCTCGAACATCAGGCGGGTGCCGACGTTCTCGGTGGGCATGGTACTCATAGGGTGTGTCCTCCGTTGCTCTGCTTCATGTTCCCAATATACACCCTGCGTCAATACGCCGGGGGCCGAATCTGGAACTTTCCAGCCGGCCCGATTGTCTTATATGATATGATGACAAACCTAAACCTAAAGAAAGTACTCGGGCGCCTGTGCGTCCCCATCCTGCTGGCCCTGAGCATCTGGGCCGTGATGCTCACCGGCTGCGCGATGCAGCCTGCGTTCTCCGACAGCGGCGAAGTCAAGCAGGGTCCCATCCAGCCCGTCAAGACCCCGGCGGGCCGCGAAGTCGCCACCTTCGCCGGCGGCTGCTTCTGGGCCAGGGACGCCATGTTCCGCCACCTCAAGGGCGTGGACTCGGTCGTCTCGGGCTTCGCGGGCGGCCGCACGGCCCGTCCCACTTATGAGAAGGTTTGCACAGGGACGACTGGCTACGCCGAGACAGTCCAGATCATCTTCGACCCCAAGGTGATCTCGTACCACGACCTGCTGGACATCTTCTTCCACACGCACGACCCGACCACCCTGAACGCCCAGGCGCCGGACGAAGGGACGCAGTACCGCTCCGCCGTCTTCTATCACAGCGCCCGGCAGCAGGCGATGACCGAGTCGGTCATCGGCGACGTCACCAAGGCCGGCCTGTATCCCAACAAGATCGTCACGCAGGTGGTGCCGTATACGGGTTTCTATCCGGCCGAGGCGTACCACCAGGACTTCTTCGACTTGAATCCAGGCCAGTCTTACTGCGCCAATATCGTGGCACCCGAAGTGGCACACTTTCGCCAGCTTTACCACGCGCGGCTGAAGTAACGACGCCGTTGCAATGACGCGAGGGAAGGGCCGCCGGCATCTGCCGGCGGCCTTTCTCGCTAGTGGACCGTCACCGTGAGCGGCCCCGCCGCCGGGGTTGCTGAGAGGTCCAAGTTCCGTAGCGCGGCTGGTGATGGGTGCCGCCGTCGGGTTGATCAGGGTGATCTGATACGTCATCTTCTCTCCCGCCGACGCGCTCGTCTTGTCCTCCGACAGCGACAGCGTCAGGTGGTCCGCGAGTGTTATGGAGGCCTGTGCGCCGGGCTGCGTCTTCATGTTCGATCCGCCGCCTCCGCAGCAGCCCGCTGCTACAAGGCCCAGGGCGCAGGCGAGAATGCCTGCCGCCTGTGAATTGTCCGCCGCCTGTGAACCGTCCGCTGCTGATACTTTGTCATCGCTTGCCTCCTGGTCACGGCCCGCTTTGCGCCTTCCTGCCTGGCCGCGTTCATCCCCTCTGCACCTTCCGCTGCGTTTCCTTCTTTCCCAGCATTACTTTCAGCACCAGTTTCAGCACCAGTGTAGACACAATCGCCCGCGTCTGGTACAATTAAACGCCGCTAAGCCGCGACTTCCACAGTGCCCCACCTATGAAGAAAATCATCACCCTGCTCGCCCTGCCGCTCGTCCTGTGTTGCGTTCTCGGCGGGCAGGTTCTCGCCGCGTCCTCCGACATCGTGCCGCGCGGGAGCGCGCTGCTGGATGCCTTCGCCAAGTTGGCCTCGGCGGACGCTTTCGGGGCGGCCGACGCTCCCGAGGACTTCCTGGGCGAGCCGCTGTACACGCGCGGGCAGCTCGCGAAGCTTTTGGAGCATCTGCTGGCGGAGGAGCCTAAGCGGTTCAATCGCGTCCGGAAGGATGACGCCGCCAACACCGCTCTCCAGGCCGCGCTCCAGATGCTCGGCCCGGAGCTTGCCGCCGACGGCGTGGACCTGTCGGAAGCGAACACCGTCCCGGCGCGCGGGACCTCGGTCGACGGGTACGTCCAGCCGGAGCTTCGGGCCGGGTCGGGCGGGGGAAGCCAGTCGGGAGGCATCGGCGTTTACCGCGTCACGGCTTTGGGCAATCTGCGCTCCAACGTGCGCTATGTCCTATCCGCTTCCAACTGGTTCGAGGACAGCCGGCGCGTCTTCGGCAACGACATCGGCGCGCACGACTTTTCCGCCGTCAATGAGGCCTACGCGGAACTCGACGGCGGGCGCGGCCTGCGCGTCAGCCTTGGCCGGATGCAGGACCGCTGGGGGCCGGGGACTCGCGGCACGGCCATACTGTCCGACAACGCGCCGCCGATGGACCAGCTCCAGGTTAGTTTCCCCTTCAGCCTCGGGCCGCGTTTCGGCCGGGGCTACCACTTCACCCAGCTCCTAGGCCAGTTCAGCGAGGGCGGCACGGTCAAGTATTTCGCCGCCCGCCGCATCGAGCTTGCCGTCAGCCCGCGTCTGACCGCCGACTTCCAGGAAGCCTACAAGGCGTCCACCACGCGCGCCCTGGTCGTGTCTCTCGCCCCGGACTTCTACACCGGCAAGAACCTCAACCTCGCCCCGCTCTTCCCCGGCGTGGCGGTCCGCAACCTGGAAGACTATTACAACGCTGTTCTGGGCTTCGGCCTGACCTACGACGCGGGGGACGCCCTGCGGACCTATGCCCAGTTCGCCCTGGACGACCTGCGGACCCCGGGCAAGAACAGTGGGGTAACGCCGCGCAAGATTGCCTACCTCGTCGGCTTCACCGCCCGCCCCTCAGCACGCACCGGCATTACCCTGGAATACAGCTTCGCCGACCCGACGACCTACTCGTTCCACAATCTGGCGGCTCAATGGCAACAGGGGCGCTACGACGAGATCGGCCTGCCGAGCGGCCCGAACACGCAGGAGGGCTATGCTCGGCTCGACCAGAAGCTGACCCCCAAGCTCTCGCTGTCCCTGTCGGCGCGGGACCGGCGCCGACACGACGACTCGTTCCCGGCCCCGACCGCGCGGGACCTGGCCGCGAGTGCCTCGTATGCACTGGATGCCCACAACGGTGTCCGCTTGACTTTCCACGACTACCGCCAAGACCCGTTCCCGATCTCGCCCGCCGTGCCTGTCGGCAACGGCTTCCAGCCAACCAATCAGGAAGGCAACTACGGCCAGTTACTACGCATCCGCCAGCTCGACGTGGCATACCAGTTCTTCTTCTAGCCGCGTTTCGGGCCGCGTTTCGCTCCGCCTCCGCTGGGGAATTGTTGCATGGCAACTTCGCCGCGCACAGGAGATGTGAATGAAACTTGTTGACAGACTCTTCGGCCAACCCCTGACTTCCTCCGAGGAGGGAGAGCAGAAGATCGGCGTCTTCGCCGGCGTGCCGTCCCTGGGTCTAGATGGCCTCTCCTCCGCCGCTTATGGACCCGAGGCCGCACTGACGCTCCTGCTGCCGCTGGGCATCCTGGGCCTGAACTACATCGGGCCGATCACGCTGATCATCCTCGTACTCCTGACGATCCTCTACTTTTCCTATCGGCAGACGATCACCGCCTATCCCAACGGCGGTGGCTCCTACACCGTCGCCCACGAGAACCTCGGCATCAAGTTCGGCCTGCTCGCCGCCGCCGCTTTGATGCTCGACTATACCCTCACCGTTGCCGTCGGCATCTCGGCGGGCGTCGGCGCCCTCATCTCCGCCGTCCCCGGCTTGCACAAGCACACCCTCGCCCTGTGCCTCGGCTTCCTCGCCCTCATCACGGTCGTCAACCTGCGCGGAGCGCGCGAAGCCGGTGCCATCTTCGCCCTGCCGACATACCTGTTCGTCCTTAGCCTCGGCGGTGTCCTCGCCTATGGGGTCGCCCAGGCCCTGATCCATGGCGGCCACCCGCATCCAGTCCTCGCCCCGCCGGCCGTCCCCAGGGCCGTGGAGGCTGTCAGCTTGTGGCTGCTGCTGCGCGCCTTCGCCTCCGGCTGCACGGCCATGACCGGCGTCGAGGCGGTCTCGAACGGCGTCACCATTTTCGCGAAACCCGTCGTCGGGAACGCCCAGCGGACGCTGACGGCCATCGTCGTCATCCTGCTCGTCCTGCTGGCCGGGATCGCGTACCTGTGCCGCGCCTACGGCATCGCGGCCATGGACGAAGCCCGGCCGGACTACCAGAGCGTCATCTCGCTGCTGCTGGGCGCCGTGGTCGGCAAGGGTGCCCTCTACTATGTGACGCTGGGCAGCGTGCTGGCGGTGCTGGTGCTGTCAGCCAACACGAGCTACGCCGGGTTCCCGCGCTTGTGCCGGCTGGTCGCGCTGGACGGCTATTTGCCGCACGTCTTCGCCCTGCTGGGGCGGCGCCTGGTCTACACGGTCGGCATCCTGTTCCTGACCGGCCTGTGTGCTTTGCTGCTGGTCGCGTTCAAGGGCATCACCGACAAACTGATCCCGCTGTACGCCGTCGGCGCCTTCCTGGCCTTCACACTCTCGCAGTCGGGGATGGTGATGCACTGGCGCCGGGCCGCTCAGGGCGGCGAAGCAAAGGCCAAGGCCGGCGCGGGCGGCGCCCTGTTCATCAACGGCCTGGGGGCGGTCTGCACGGCCGTCGCCCTCGTGGTCATCCTGGTCGCCAAGTTCGCCGCCGGGGCGTGGATCACCGTCCCGGTCCTGGTGGCACTGATGGCGCTCTTCTTCGCCGTCCGCCGCGCTTACGATGCGGTGGCCGAGCAGATCGGCCACCCAAGCCCTCTCGACCTGAGCCACAACGACCCGCCCGTGGCTGTGGTGCCGCTGGGCAGCTGGAACATCGTGTCCGAGCGCGCCCTGCGCTTCGGCATCCGCCTGTCGCCGGACGTCCACGCGGTCTACGTCAAGCTGCCCGACGCGAACGGCAAAGACGAGGAGGGCGAGAAAAAGGCGGAAGACTTGCGGCGCCAGTGGGCGGAGCAGGTGGATCGGCCCGCACAAGCGGCGGGGCTGCCCGCCCCACACCTGGAAGTGCTGTCATCCCCTTACCGCAAGGTCTCGGGGCCGCTGGCTGCCTACTTGAAGCAGCTCAAGGGACAGTACCCCGACCGCATGATCGCGGTCATCATCCCCGAACTAGTGGAAACGCGCTGGTGGGACTGGCTGCTGCACAACCACCGGGCGACTGCCCTGAAGGCAAACCTGCTGCTACTTGGCGACCCGCGCATCGTGGTCATCAACATCCCCTGGTATGTGCAGTACGGCAAGGCGGTTGATAAGGCCCCTTGACTTTTCTTGGATTTTCGCCTATAATAGTCTTATATCCCCCCAGGGGGGTATGCGGATAGTGCAAAGAGTTCTCTGCGTGTTCTCGAAAGGAACCCCATGGACGCCGGCAGTAGTCAGGTGCCTCCCAGTACGGGCGGGCACGAACAGATCAATACAATCGAAGACCGGACCGTGGCGACCCGACCGTCCGACAGCGTGACTTCTTAGTCTTTTCCCGCTGCCGCCCTGTCTGCTTTGCCCACGACCCCGGTCGTGAGGTGAAGCGAGACAAAAGCGGCGGCACTGCCGGAATTCCCTTCCGGCTGCCTCCCCTTTCTGTCCTTGCATTCCCTTCTTTCTGCAGAACGGAGACAAGCAATGGCAACGACAATGATCAGCCCCCGCGACCTTCAGGTCGTGCATCCCCTGGACGACATCGCCGAAGAGAAGCGCAGCCCGCAAGGGCTGGGGCAGATGCCGATGAGCGCGAGCGTCCGCGTGTCGCTGTATGCCCTGCGCGGCTACCTCGTTTTGATCGGCCTGATGGTCGGCTACCGCGTCCTGACGCTGGCGGGCGCTTTCGGCCACCCCCTGCACTGACCTCCGAGACCCCAAAAGCCGCGAAAACAGGAAGGCCCTCCGTGCGCGAACACGGAGGGCCTTGGGGCCGCGTGCGGCTTTCTCCACACGCTCATTCAGAGTGGTAACACCACACTCCAGCCCCTCGCACGCGCCCCCGCCATGAACCGCGAGGGCAAGAAGAGATCATGCGCCGGAATGCCATCCGCCGAGGCACCGTCGCCTTCGCGCTTGCCCTAGCCGCTGCGCCCGCCTTCGCCACGACCAGGGGCCTGAACCAGATCGTCACGCCCGACGTCCAGCCTCTCGGCATCCTCTTGGCATCCTCTTGGTCAGCTTCCAGCAACAAGGCCCCCAACATCGCCGATCGCTATGAGGTGCAGGCGGAACTCGGCATCACTCACCGGTCCAGCCGCCCGCTCCCGCCACGCTGCCCAAGCCTGAAGGGCAGGAGAACACGCCGCCCGTGCAGTGACGGCCTCTCACGCCCCCATCATGAAGTGGAAGCGCGTTTCGTGCTGCTGCGCCAGCAGCAGCGCCCCTTCGATGGCCTCTAGATCAGCAATGACGTCTTCGGGCTTCAGGCCCGGATCGTAGATTGCGGCGGCGATGCTTTCCGGCCCGGCCCGGACCGCATCTAAAGCGCGGCGGACGGCCGCAAGCCCCAGCACCGCCTCATACCAGTCGGGCGGGCCGAAATCTATCTCCGAAAGGTCGTCGGCGCCGTCTTCTTCGTAGGCATACACCATCCCCACCGCGATGGCGATCTGGGCCGGGTCCACACTGACGAAGTCGGTCAGCGCCGATAAGACCGTGTGTGCCTCGACGACGCGCGCTAGGGCCTTGCCGGGGGCGGCTTCACTCTCGAAGCCGGGGACCGGTCGCTCCAACACCGGGTAAAAGCTTCCGCTCATGTCTCACGTCTTTCTCCCCTCTTGGACAGGGGCCAGCACATTTTACCCCACGTCTCTCGCCTACCTGACATATCGCAAAGCCGCCTTCTTCGGCGGGGTTTCAGGGGGGCTTCCAATGAGGTAAGGTTTGGGTGGGGTAGTCCGCGTGAAGCAAGTCTACTTATAGTCAAAATGCGGTATAATGCCACAGTCATGGGGACTTACGAATGCAAGCTGTGCCTGAACAAGATGCAGCAGGCCCAAGCAAGGGCCGTCCTGATCGCCTTTCGAAGCCTCGATAACGCCTGCCTGAAAGAACTCGTGGAGCACGACAAGGCCACGGAGAAGCACACGAATTCGCAGGCTTCTTCCGAGGCCGCAAGGGAGGAAAGCGCCTCGGTTCGCCGCCCTGTTCAGCCAGGAAACGGGAGTTGTCCCCTGCCGTTAACTCGTTATCTCCCACGACGCCGGGAGGGAGCGCGCCGGCGAAGAAAGAAGACGAGCCATGACAATGACGGGCGGAGATTCGGTGCGGCGCTGGTGGCTGCCAGCGCTCTGGAGCGGGTATCAGAAGTCGTGGCTTGGCCCCGACCTCATCGCCGGGGTTACTCTGGCGGCGGTCTCCATCCCAGAATGCATGGGCTACACTAAGATCGCCGGCACCCCGGTTGTGACGGGGCTTTACACGATCCTGCTGCCCATCGCTGTGTTCGCCCTGCTCGGCTCCTCGCGGCACCTGGTCGTCGGGGCGGACTCGGCCACGGCGGCGATCTTGTTCGCCGGGCTTGTCGGGCTGGGAGTGGCGCGGCCCGACTCGCCGGAGTGGCTGGCGCTGGCGAGTCTGGCCGCCCTGCTGACGGGCGGTTTCCTCGTCCTTGCCAGCGTCCTCCGCTTGGGCTTTCTGGCGAACTTCCTGTCGCGGACGGTCCTCGTGGGCTTCCTGAGCGGCGTCGGGGTCTCGCTGCTGGTCGGCGAGCTGCCCGACATGCTCGGGGTCGCCGCCGGGGGCCACGACTTCGCGCGGCACTGCCTCGCCATCCTGCGGGCGCTGCCCCGGACGCAGGCGCCCACATTCCTGATGGCCCTGGCCGTGCTTGCCGTGATTCTGCTTGCCGAGCGGTTCGCCCGCAAGATCCCCGGCCCGCTGCTGGCCGTGGCACTCGCGATCGCGGTCACCTGGTTCTTCCACCTCGACCAGCATGGGATCGCCGTCGTCGGGCGGGTGCAGCCCGGTCTGCCCCCATTCCGCCTGCCCCCGCTATCAGTGGCGGGCGTGACGCGCCTCTTGCCGCTCTCGGCGTCCATGTTTCTGGTCATCGTCGCGCAGAGTGCCGCCACCGCCCGCTCGTTCGCGCAGAAGTATGACGAGACGCTGGACGAGGACCGCGACCTCGTGGCCCTGGGGGCGGCGAACGCCGCCGCCGCGCTTTCGGGGACCTTCGTCGTCAACGGCAGCCCCACCAAGACCGCCGTGGTGGACTCCGCTGGGGGCCGCACGCAGGTCTCGCAGCTCACGACGGCAGCGGTCGTACTGGCCGTACTGCTATTCGCTACCGGTTTAATCGCGCGGCTGCCCAATGCCGCGCTGGCCGCACTTGTCTTCCTGATCGGCGCGCATCTGGTGGACGTGCGCGCGCTCCGGCAGATCTACCACTTCCGCAAAAGCACCTTCGCCGTCGCTCTGGCCGCGCTGCTGGGAGTCGTGTTCCTGGGGGTCGAGCGAGGCATCTTCCTCGCCGTCGGCTTGTCCGCCCTCGACCATTTACGGAGTGAGTACCACCCGAAGGACGTGGTCCTGATCCAGTCAGGCGGGGCCTGGAAGGTGGCAAAAGCCGAGCCGGGCGCCCAGACTGAGCCGGGCCTGCTGGTCTACCGCTTCGAGGCGCCCCTATTCTTCGCGAACGCCGACTACTTCTCAGCCCGGCTCCTGGGTCTCCTCAAGGCCGCCCCGCACCCGGTCAAATGGCTTGTGCTGGACCTCGTGAGCATGAACGACATTGATTACACGGCGGGGCTGACTCTGGCTGCCGCGCTGGAGCGGTTCCAGAAGCAGGGCCTCACTATCGTCGTCGCCCAGGCCGACGACGTTCACACGTCGCTCCACCGCCTCGGGATCAGCGCACGCCTCGGCGAATCCGCTGTGTACCAGACCGTGCAGGACGCCGTGGACGCCTATCACCGGCAGGAGGGTAGTCCGGACGCGATGAATGGGCCGGGACTGTAGGGGCACCGCTTGCCGCGCCCCTATAGGTGTTTGGAGATACCCGCTGAGGACGTCATCTCCAGGTAGCTCTCGTAGCGGCGCTGGTCAATCTCGCCCGCCTCCAAGCCGGCGCGGACGGCGCAGCCGAGTTCGGTGTGGTGGCGGCAGCCGGCGAAACGGCACTCGCCGAGGAATGGCTTGAACTCCGGGTAGCAGTATTGAATCTCCCCCTTTTCCACCTCCCAGAAGTCCACCTGGCGCAGGCCGGGCGTGTCTGCCACCCAGCCGCCCCCGTCCAGCGGCAGCAGCTCGGCGGTCGTGGTCGTGTGGCGGCCACTCAAAGCGGCGTTGTCTATGTCGCCCGTGCGGAGCTGGAGGCCGGGCTGGACGACGTTGAGCAGGCTGCTCTTGCCCACGCCCGACGGCCCCGCCACGGCGGAAATGCGCCCGGCCATGGCCGCCCGGACGGCGTCCACGCCCGCGCCGCTCTTCGCGCTGACCCAGAAGATGGGATAGCCGGCCTTCTCATAAACGGCGACCTGCGCTTCCAAAGCGGGCCGGTCCAAGTCGGTCAGCTGGTCACTCTTGTTGATGACCAGGCGCGGCGGGATGTCGGCGGCTTCGGCCAGAACGAGGAACCGGTCGAGCAGCCAGAAATTGGGCGGCGGGGAAGCGGCGGCGATAAAGATGAACGCCTGATCCAGATTGGCGACCAGGGTGTGCTGGCCGCGCCCTGAAGGCGAGTCGCGGGACAGCTCGGAGTGGCGCGGCAGGGTCTCGACGATCAAGGCAAGATCTTGGTCCACGCGGACGCGGTCGCCGACGGTCAGCGGGTCTGTCGAGCGGCGCTTTTTGGCCTTGTCCACGCGGCGCGGGTTGCTGCCTGAGGTAAAGTAGACCAGTTCTTTTTTCAGGTTGCCGCGCAGCTTGCAGGCGATGACGCCGTCTGTATCGGTCTGGACGTAGTAGTTGCCACTGTGGGTGCGGAAGACGGTGCCTTCGATGAGCAAACGGGGTTTCCTTCTTTACGCGGCGCGTGCCACGATGAGATGCTTCTGGGATGCGCTCGCGAACGGCGACAGGTCATAGTCGCCGTACTTCTCCTCGACGGTGAACCCGGCGCAAGAAAGCAGGGCGCCGAGTTCCTGGGGAAAGTATACCCACATCGGCAGGTCGGAGACGGTTTCGCGCCCGCCCGCGAATCGCCAGTGCCACTGAATGTGGTTGATCTGGGTGACCGCGTCACGCTGGCGCCGCGCGTCAGCAGAGAAAGCGACGGGTTGAAGTCGCCCGGCGCGAACCGGCCGCCATCTTTCAAGTGCCGCTTAACGCAGTTCAAGCAGGACACGAGATCGAGCCAGCCCATGAGGTGCGCGAGGGAGTTGTTCGGCAGGAAGATAAATGAGAAGCGCGTCTTCGTAGATGTCCGCCATTTTCGTCTCCTTCAGGGGACTCTGAGCGGGCGGTTTCAACCGCCAGCATCCTACACAGCCTTCAAGCGCCCCCGACAACGTCCCGCAGGGCATGATACAGGTCCACCGACGCCTCGATCTCTTCTTTGCGGATGGAAACGCTTTCCACGTTGACCCCCAGTGGCACTCCCTCTGCGCCCGCTGCTTCCAGGATGCGGGACAGGGCAGACGCGCAGGCCCGCAGCGACTGCGTCAGCGGCGCGTCCGAGGCGAGGATCGCCCGCTCGGTCTCAATGGGGATGGCGATACCCAGCCACTTCATGAAGTCCAGTGTCCCCGCGCCCCCGCAGGGGGTGAAGGTCAGGACGATCCTCTGGGGAACCAACCCCGACGCGCGGCAGTCGCGGGCGTAGTCGCGGAGCAGGGAGATGGTGGCTTCGGGGGCATAAACGGCCTGCGAGACGAAGTACCGGCAGCCGGCGGCTGCTTTGGCGATCAGCCTCTCGCTTTCGCTGTGTCCGGGCCGGTGCCGCTCCGGGATGACGACGCCGCCGAGGGTGAAGCCGGCGGGGTGGCGTGCGGCGTCCCGAATGGCCTGGGAGAGCGGGAGACCGCCGCCCGGCTGCTGCGCGGAAGCGGCCCGTCCGACGAGCGACAAGCAGCGGAGGCCGTAGCTGTCATGCGCCGCGTCCAGCCAAGTTTCCCAATCTCCCTCGGCCACCTGGGCCACGCTCTTGTAGCAGAGGGCGGTCCGGCCCGTAGCTCGCTGGAGGAGGCCCGCATAGGCGCGCGCTTCCAGCGTCGGCAGGAACGGGAAGGGGCGGGGACGGCTCGCGCGCCCGCTTTCATCCTGGACGTCGTACACGATGATGCCGTCGAGGGCCAGCCCCGCCGTTCGCGCCGCCAGCCGGGCAGTGGCCCGTTCCACCCGTTCCGGGGCGGCATCGGCGCGCGGCGGCGTGGTGCCGTACAGCAAGAGAAAGTGGCTAGCATCGTCCAGCGCGGCTTGAAAGGTTGTGTGGGCTGTCGGCATGGGAGTATTATACACGGAACGCGCCACCAAAGAAGTTCCTGCGCGATGCGTAGTTTATATAAAATATGTGGTATCATGGAAGTAACAGTTTCAATGGTTCCGCTTGTTCTCGTTGTTTCGCGCCTCTGGTCTTGCTTTAAGTCTTGTCACACAAGTCCAAAGACCCTTTCTGTCCCCGCGTACTGATCGAGAAAGTGCCGAAGTCCGCCAAGTTCACCGCAACATAGGATTGCTTGAACTTCCTGGATGACCTCTGCGCGTAAGTGGAAACTTGGAATGCGCCGCCTGCAACGGGTCAAATCTGTGACCCGGAACGGACGGGCGGCATCCCTCCACGACCACGGAGGAAGAAAAGGAAGAAACACTTGCAGACATTCACCGAACTCGGCCTGCGCGAAGCCATCCAGAAGAACCTGGACGCCGCCGGCCACACCACCCCCACGGAGATCCAGGCCCTGGCCCTGCCGGAAGCCCTCGCCGGGCGCGACCTGATCGCCTGCGCCCAGACCGGCGGCGGCAAGACCGCCGTCTTTGCCCTGCCCATCCTCAACAAACTCCAGCACAGCGACGGCCGTAGCCCACGCGCCCTGATCCTCGTCCCAACCCGCGAGTTGGCCGTCCAGGTCGAAACGCAGTTCGCGCTCTACGGCAAGGGCACCGGCCTGCGCGGAACCGCTATCTACGGCGGCGCAGGCATGGGCCAGCAGGTCGCAAAGCTGCGGCGCGGTGTGGACATCATCGTCGCCACGCCGGGTCGCCTGTTCGACCATTTGGAGCAGGGTTGCGTGGACCTCTCCGAAGTCGAGATGTTCGTCCTGGACGAAGCCGACCGGATGCTGGACATGGGCTTCCTGCCCCAAGTGCAGCGCATCGCCAAGCACCTGACCCGCCCCTCCCGCCAGACCATGCTGTTCTCGGCCACGATGGACGGCGACGTTGAAGTTCTGGCACGCGCCTATCTGAACGACCCCGTCATCATCAACGCCGGGCCGCGCTCCACGGTCGTCGCCGAGATCGAGCAGATCGTTCACCGCGTCACCGCCGCCGAGAAGGGCGATCTGCTGCTGACACTGCTGCACGAGGCCCGCGAAGGGGGCGGCGGCGCACTGGTTTTCGCCCGGACGCGCCACGGTGCCGACCGGCTGGATAAGGTGCTGGTCCAGGCCGGCCTGCGGTCGGGCTGCATTCACGGCGACATCTCGCAGAACCAGCGCGAGCGCGTCCTGGCCCAGTTCCGGGGCAAGCGGCTCGATGTCCTGGTCGCCACCGACGTGGCTGCCCGCGGCATTGACGTCCCACACATCACGCACGTCATCAACTACGACGTGCCCGTGAACGCCGAAGACTACATTCACCGCATTGGCCGGACCGGCCGCGCGGGCCGCTCGGGTAAGGCGCTGACGTTCGTGACGCATGGCGACACCCCCCAGCTCCGGGCCATCGAGAAGCTGGTCGGCCAGCGGCTCGACCCGAACCCGGTTGATCCCAACGAGAACCGCCAGGGCGCGCGCCAGCAGGTGCGCCGGTCCCAGGGCAGTGGCCGCACCTATGGCGGCGGCTGGGACGGCGGGGCGATGTCGGGCGGCCGGCGCGCACCGGCCCGGCGCGGGCGCTAACATTTAGCGCGACCAGACAAGGCAAAGAAGAGGGCGGGGGAAACCCCGCCCTCTTTTTACGTCTTCTTCTTACGTCTTCTTCTCTCGCTTCCGCACCAGCTGCAAAGCAGTCTCGGCGATCGCCGCCGCGTTCGGGGCGAGGGCCGCTCCAGCCGCTTCTTCGGCGATCCCCACAGTTCCCGGATACAAGTAGATCATGTCGTGCAGGCCCGCCGTCAAGACGCGCGCCGTTTCCATCGTCGTCGGCACCAGCCGCGCCATCACGACGAGGGTGTCCACGATCTCGGCGGCCGTCGCTTCCTTTCAGACGCGCACGTTCTGGCCGTCCATGTACTGCGCGAGCTGAGAAAGGTACACCGGCGGTGTGTAGAGCGGCAGGTCATAGGCCGTGATGGGCAGGACGCCGTCGAACAACAGCCCGCCCAACCCGGCATCCCCCACCGACACGCGCGCCCGGAGCAGGTCGCGCAGGGCGCGCAGGCCCTCCGTCAGCGCGACGACGCCCGGGATGGACAGCTCCTTGACGGCGGCCTCGAACGACAGATTCAGGCGGCGGTCGAACAGAAGGTCGGCGGCCTCATCGAAGTGGGCGATAATCGGCAAAAGCGCCTCCTGCACGGCGGCCGGCAGATCGTCCCAGTTGTCCACATAATCTGAAGTCATCTCACCAAATTCCGCAGGATGAAACCGATGTTCGCGGGCCGCTCGGCGAGACGGCGCATGAAGTACGGATACCAGGATGAGCCGAAGGGGACGTAGGCGCGGACGTGGTAGCCTTCCGCCGCCAGGCCCTCCTGGATGTCGCGCCGGATGCCGAGCAGCATCTGGAACTCAAAGCGGTCGTTGCCGAT
>JANOOM010000134.1:0-2297 GCA_031421335.1 Armatimonadota bacterium | reverse complement strand
GCATATCTGGAATGGCGGGAGCCGTCACGCAAGGGAGACTGGCTGTGGGTCGGGGCGGTGTGGCTGAAGATGATGCCGCTGCTGTTCCTGCCGGTCGCCCTCCTGCGCGGTCGGTGGAAGGCGGCGCTGGCCGCGTTGCTGGTGCTTGTCGTGAGCAGCGCCTTCTACTTCACCGAGTACCCACAGGACTGGGGCGTCTTCACGGACACGAACGCGACGGGCGCCCCGGCGGGCCACGCGGGCAACCTGGGGCTGATGGCCTTCCTGTACCACGCCGCCGGGGAGCGGGCGGGGGCTTACGGGGCGGCCCGCGCCGTCGTCCTGGTCCTGGTCGGCGCGGCCCTGGCCTGGCTGTTCTTCCGGGCCTGGAAGGGACTGCGCGGGCGCGATGCGGGCGCCGAGGGCCGGATAGTGGCGCTGTACGCGGGCTGCTCGGCGGCCTACCTGCTGTGCTACAAGGACGTTTGGGAGCACCACTACGTTCTGCTGCTGCCGCCCCTCGTCCTGCTGGCCCTGCGCCGCGAAAGCCGCTGGCTCTGGCTGCCGCCGTTCCTTGTCAGCGCCCTGCCCAGCTTGTTCGCGCTGTACGACCTGCCAGGCCTCGGCTACAACGAGGACCCGCAGGTCTACTGGCGGCCCGCCACATCTCTGCTGCACCACGGGAGCAAGCCGCTCGCGCCCTTGTGGCTGATGGCCGCCCTGCTCTTGCAGAGTTTTCCCCTGCGCCACGCCGTCCCCGCCCGGCGTGCTTCCCTCGCCGCCTGGGGCGCGTGTGCAATCGCCCTGGGGGGCGGGCTGGTCTGGGCGCGGGCCGTCATCGCGTCTCAGCAGCGGGTGACGCGCGTTCTGGTCTGGCCGGACTCCGTTTTCCAGAAGCAGCAAACGACGCAGACGTGCGGCCCCGCCGCCCTGGCCGCCGTCTGTCGCCACTTCGGGATCGCGGCCACCGAGGCCGAGGTCGCGCGGATGGCCGGCACGACCGGGGCGGGGACCTCCATGCTGGGCCTGCAAGTGGCGGCGCGGGCCGAGGGGCTTGCCGCCGAGGGCGTCCGGGTCTCGCCGGGCGGGCTGGCAAGGACGCCCCTGCCCTGCATCCTGTTCTTCCACGCGGGCCACTTCGCCGTGCTGACGGGCATCCGGGGGCCTTTGTTCTATCTCGCCGACCCTTCACTGGGGCAGCGCACCATGACGCGCGCACAGCTCTTGTCCCTGTGGCGCGGGGAGGTCTTGATCGTCGGCCCCCTGTCCGGCGGCCACGCCTCGGCGAGCGCCCCTTAGACGCCCGCTTGACCCGGCAGAACTTCCGGGTAAATAGGCGGGCGAAGGGGGAGAGGATTTGGCGAGATCGTTATGGCGGCTGGCGGCGGCCACCGCTTTGTTTCTGGGCGTCCACAGCCTGCTGGCGAGCCGCCCCGCCAAAGAAGCCGCCGCGCGCCTGCTCGGCGAGCGGCATCGGAACGGCTTTTACCGGCTGAGTTATCAGGTCCTCGCCGTCCTCTCGTTCGGCGCGCTGGGCCTGCACGCCGCCCGTCTGCCCGACCGCACTTTGTACCAGGCGCGCGGCCCCATTGCGGGCCTGCTGCGGCTGGGGTAGGCGTTCGCCCTGTGGCAGATGATCTCGGGCATCCGGCAGCTTGAGTTTCGACGCTTTGCTGGCCTGCACAGCCTGGCCGCCTGGAAGCGGGGCGACGCCGATGTCCCCGCCCCGCCTGAAGCGCAGGGGTCGGGGGCGGACGAGGAGGGCCGCCTGCGGACGGGGGGGCCGTTTCGGTCGAGCCGGCACGCACTGAACTTCTGGATTCTGCCGATCTTCTGGCTGATGCCCCGCATGACCGCGCGAGGGTTGCTGTTCAACGCGCTCGTGACGCTGTACACCTACCCGGCCTCGCAGCACGAAGCGAAGCACCTGCGCGATGCCTACGGGGAAGCCTATGCGGCCTACGAGGCGAGCGGGACGCCGTTCCTGGTGCCGTGGGGATGAGGGGGGAAAGGAGGGCAGGCGGGGGCGTCCCATGTCCCGTAGGGGCGGGGCTTGTCCCCGCCCTCTTCTCCCGGCTTCGCCCTTTTCGGCCTGTCCCTCTCGGCCTGCCCCTCTTGGTCCGAAGGACATCTCCTTGCTGGGGGTTTCCACACCCCCGGCATTGTCCTGGCATTGCCCCGGCGGAGGGGAAAAGGAGGGTAGGGACAAGCCCTACCCCTACGTCCCGAACGCCGTCCGCGTAGGGGCGGGGTTCCCCCGCCCTTCCCGCCCTCGGCGCGGCGGGCGGTTGAAACCGCGCCAACAAAATCACAAAACC
>JANOOM010000133.1:0-2847 GCA_031421335.1 Armatimonadota bacterium | reverse complement strand
CTCTGCTTCCGCGAGGCGTGCCGAGATTGCGCTCTGGAGGTCAGGACGGGGGCGCGGACCGTGCAGCGAGCGCAGCAGCATCTTGACCTGTCGGATTGAGTGCCGCTCGGCCTCGCAGGAGGTGCATTCAGAAAAGTGCTGCTGTAAAGCCAGCATATCACGCCCGGTAAGCTGCTGGTCCAGGTAGGGCGAGATGAGTTGTCGGGCGCGGTGGCAGTTCAAGTCGCGGCACACTCCTGTGAAATAAAGTAGGGTCTGAAATAAAGTAGGGTCTCGGTGGAACGCAAGCGCTATGCGCTGCCGAGGAGCACCAAACTGTCCCGCTCGAACGCGGCGATCTTGGCCCGCAGCAGCTTGCGGCCTCGGTGCAGGCGCGAACGGACCGTTCCCAGCGAGCACTTCATGGCGATGCTGATCTCCTCGTAAGACATCCCCTCGATGTCCGCGAGAACCACGGTCATGCGGAAATCATTGGGCAGGCCATTCAAGGCGTGCTGGATATGCTCATCCAGCTCGTGCGACATGACCATGCGCTCTGGGTTCGCCCCGACGTCGGGGATCTCCAGGTAGACTTCCCCGCTTCCGCTCAGGTCCAAAGGCTGGTCCAGGGACTGGAGGTGCGCCTTGGGCCGTCGCCGCAGGTCGTCCACGAACAAGTTGGACATGATCTTGTACAGCCAGTTGTCGAAAGGCCAGTCTCGGCGGTAGTTGCCGAAGAACCGGAAGGCGCGCACGAATGCCTCCTGGGTCAGATCCTCGGCGTCGGCATGGTTGCCCGTCATGCGATAAGCGATGTTGTAGGCCTGCTTGTGGTAGCGCTCGACGAGCCGGTCGAACTCGGCCCGGCGGCCCGGCTGTTCGCGCGTGATGGTCCCTAATTGGCCCGGTAGCTGTCCCGGCGCGGCCTCCGCTGCTTCTGCCATGGTCTGCGTCCTCCCCTCCCAATACGTTCCCGACTTGCGCGATGTTCCCATTGTTCCACAGCCGCGCCCTATTATCGCTTGTTCTTGTCAAATAAACACGGGGTGCTGGGGCGGAGTTCCATAAGCCTCGGTGGTGAACCCTATACGGGAACCGCATTGCCCCGCAAAAATAGTGGTCGCCGATTTCATTGAAAAGCTTGACAACAACGCTGACTTGCCTTACAGTGTGATTAAAGTGACAAATGCAAGAAGCCACTGAACTTCACGCCTAGAGAACCACCCATGTCTCTGTTCACGTCACCACCCGCCATACCGTCTAGCGCCCTCCTGCGACGGCGGAAAATCCGCCGTCTTCGCACGATCTTCTGCAACGCGCTCCAATTCCTCATCCCTTTCCTTGCCGCTGTCTGGCTGTTGACGGTCAAGCCCGCCCACGCGGCTTATCCCAACTTGCAGTGGTAGGAATGTCCAGGCGGCGGGACTTGTGCGCCTCCCGGAAGCACCGGCATGGGCAGCACCGGCAACACGGGCTACCCCGGCAGCACGGGCAGGAGCAACACGGGCTATCCCGCCAGTCCCGACGCACTTCCCTACACGCCCCAGCGCCTGCAAGCGATGGCCCGCGTCGCCATCGCCATCGAGCGGGGCAGCTTCGGCAGCAAGGAAGCCGTGACGCAAGCTCAGGAGGCGACCCGGCTGTATCCCGAATCGCCTGTCACCAACTTCTACCTCGGCGAGCAGCTCAACTTGAAACAGAAGAAGGGGGCCAAGGAAGCTTACACCAAGGCCGCGACCCTGGGCGACGACAAGGTGATCGCGGTGGCGCAGGAGAGGTTGAAGGACCTCCCCTGAGAGGGCCGGGCCGGAAATACCGGCCCGTCCTCATCACGAGAGGCCGGGACGTTCTTTTGCCGGCCGCGAAAACCCGTACTTTTACTGTTGAATGCCGCCCTCCGATGGTTTATAATTGCCCAAAGACTGCACAGGAACAAGGGGAATGCGACCGTGAACGACGAGAAACTGGACGGGACCGAGGCACTGTGGACGGCGGAGGAGGAGAACTTCCTGATGCTGGCCCGCGAGCTGGAATGGGCGGAAGCGTATGCCGCCGACCACCCCACCTGCCCCATGGGGCACGTTTATCTGAACTTCCTCCAGTGGGAGATGATCAACGCCCAGGCCAAGTGGTGACACCGCTCTGCCCGTGATCGAGGCCGCGCCGAGAGCCGAGCGGTTGGAAACCACTCGCTCGGAGAGGCGTCCTGCGGACGTGATGAGGTCCCACGTCTGAATGCGTCCTGTGTCCGAAGGACACCTGGCCTAGGGTGTGGTTACCAACCACTCGCTCACTCGCCAGACCGTGACACACCACCAAACGAAACAAGGGGCGGCCATGTGGCCGCCCCTTTTGTCTTGCTCTTTCCGCCCGCGCTGCCTAGGCGACGCTCTCGTCCTGCGCCATACGGCCCTCGGTGTTGTAGAATGTCCCCAGCGCCAGGAATGTCGGCGCCCACAGGCCGATGAAGATCCCCGTGTCCTTCTTGCCGGTCGCGTACATGTAGATCGCGGTAATAATGGAAACCACGCTTGCGCCGTAGATCAGCCCTTGCACGTCCTTATTCATTGGTCAGCCTCGCTTCTGTAACGTCTTATTTTAACGTCTTGACGACTCTTGGGAGTCTGCGTCACGGAAATTATACCGTGTATGCCCGTCTGGCAAACCTGCTGACTTTCCCGCCGCCCGCGCCCCTTATGTCTGCCCCGCCGGGTACAATAGGGCGTACCGCGAAGTTTGAGGAAAGATCATATGGCGTATAAAATACTGGTGGTGGACGACGAGCCGACCATCGTGCGGCTGATGGAGTTCATCCTGGCCCGGCAGGGCCACGAGATGCTGGTGGCCGTCAACGGCGAAGAAGCGCTG
>JANOOM010000132.1:0-14569 GCA_031421335.1 Armatimonadota bacterium | reverse complement strand
CGGCGCGGCCCGCTGCTGGCCGTGTTCCTGGTCCTCTACGTCCTGCGCGAGACGCAGACGCTGACGGGCCGCGTCTTCTTCCCGGACCGTGAGCTGCACTTGTTCGGCAACATCGGTTCCTGGTCGTCTTTGATCTTATACTTCCTGGCCGGGATGCTGCTGCACTTGTACCGCGACGTCGTCCCCTACTCCCGCGCCTTGTTTGCGGCCTGTCTCGCCGCGCTCGCACTGTGCAGCCTGCTTTTGGGCCACTGGGAGGTCGCGCTGCCGGTCTGCGGGTCGTATGTCCTGCTGTGGCTGGCCTTCCAGCGGCGGCTCGGCTTGTCGCGCTTCGCCCGCTACGGGGACTTTTCCTACGGCCTGTACTTATACGCCTTCCCCATCCAGCAGCTTCTGGTGCTTTATTACGGGCGGCGCCTGACCATCCCCGCCCTGTTCGGGTCGGCACTCGTGCTGACGCTGTGCGTCGCCATTGTGAGCTGGTACGCGGTCGAGCGGCCGTGCCTGCGGCTGAAGCCGGGCGGGCGGAAGGCCACGGGTTGAAACCCGAGGCACCGAAAAGCTCAGTGTCCAGGGGACACAAGATGGCGGGGGCCGAATATCAGGGTCGTGTAGGGGCGGGGTCCCCCCGCCCTCCTTCCCCGTTCCCGCCTTCTTCCCGGTCCCTCTGAACGTCCCCTGGACGGTGTGATTGTCGGTGCCTCGGGTTTCAACCCGTGGCCTTCTGCCACTCGGCTGCTTTTAACAAGACCCACGCAATCGCCCCAGTGCCAATTGCCATTGACGTGTATTCAGGGCTGTGTGATGGCAGATTCGGATAGAAGGTCTTGCGCGCGGCGACTATCACGCAGTAGATGAGTGCAATCTGTGACAGTGCTCGCATGAATGGCATCACGGCCTGTGTAACCGAGTTGAGGCGGCTCTTCCGCCGAGTGCGTGGCGTGGTTATCATGTGGTCTCCCCATTCCCGCTTGCCTGCTCGTTCCCCATGAACGGGTCTTATTCCTGCATTGGGCGTGGAAGGACAGCAGGCCAGGGCAGACGGAGGGGAAAGAGGGCGCAATAAATCGCGCCCCTACGCGAGTTCCAACACACCCTGCTGCTGGGACACCAGCCGGGCGTAGCGGCCCCCGAGCCGCATCAGATCGTCGTGCGTCCCCTGCTCGGCCAGGCGGCCGTGGTCCAAAACGAAGATGACGTCGGCGTGGCGGACGGTGGACAGGCGGTGGGCGGCGAGGATCGTCGTCCGGCCCCGCATCAGGCGGCCTAGGGCGTCCTGGATGACGCGCTCGGAGTCGGGTTCGACGGCGCTCGTCGCCTCATCCAACAGCAGGATGGCCGGGTCGGCGAGGAAGGCGCGGGCGACCGAGAGCCGCTGGCGCTGGCCGCCAGAGAGCTTGACGCCGCGCTCGCCCACCAGCGTGTCGTAGCCGTCGGGGAGGTCCGAGATGAAGTCGTGGGCGTTGGCGGCGCGGGCGGCGGCCTCGACCTCGGCATCCGTGGCGTCGGGGCGGGCATAGCGGATGTTCTCGGTCACCGAGGCCCCAAACAGGAACGTTTCCTGCTGGACCGACCCGATCTGGCGGCGCAGAGACTCCTGGGTGACGTCGCGCAGATCGTGGCCATCCACAAGTACGCGGCCCGTGTCGGGGTCCCAGAAGCGCGAGACGAGGGCGAACAGGGTACTCTTACCCGCGCCCGAGTCGCCGACCAGGGCGGCCGTTTGGCCCGGCTCAATGTGCAATGTCAGCCGGTCTAAGATGGGGCTGGTGTCCGAGCGGTAGCGGAACGAGACCTCGTCGAAGACGATGCCCCCGCGCAGGGCAGGCAGGGCAGCGGCCTCGGGCGAGTCCGTGACCGAGACCGGGGCGTCCAGGACGGCGAAGATGCGATTGCCGGCCGCGACGGCGCGCTGGACGGTGTCGTTGATCTGGGTCAGGTCGTCAATCGGCCCGAAGAAGTACCGCCCGTAGCCCCGGTACGCGATCAGGCCGCCGACGGTGAACTGGCCATGCCAGATGAGCCAAGCCCCGTAGCCGATGGTGATGGTATTGCCGAAGCTCGCGATCCAGCGGACGAACGGGAAGAAGGTCGCCCGCAGCTTGATGGCCTCGATGTTGTCATTCAAATAGCGCCGGTTGATGCGCGCGAAGGCGTCCGCCTCGGCGCGCTCGCGGGCGAACGCCTTGATGACCCGGATGCCCGAGAGATTGTCTTGCAGCTTGGCGTTGACCAGGCCCAGCTTCTCGCGGGCGGCCTTGTAGACGCCCTTGACGCGCTTGTTGAAGAGCTTCAGGAAGACGCCGACCAGCAGAATGGGCAGGAGAGTGGCGAGGCCGAGTTTCAGGTTCAGGGCGCAGAAGATGACCGCGACCCCGGCCAGCCGTAGGAAGTTCGCGATGATCGAGTCGGTGCCCCGGATGACGACTTCCTGCACGGCGTCCACGTCTGAGGACGCCCGGCTCATCAGGTCGCCCGTCCGGGCCTCGTTGAAGTAGGCGAGTGATTGATTCGAGAGCTTGTCGTAGAGCGTGTTCCGCAGGTCGTAGACGAACCGCTGCCCGACCGTCTCCAACAGGCGCGAGCGGACGGCCGACAGCAGGGCGCTCCCGCCTGCGATGAGGGTCAGGGCCGCGACGGCGGGCCAAAGAGCCTGCAAGTGGCGGCGGATGACCACATCGTCCACGACGACCTTCCAGACAAGCGGCGGGGCGAGTTCCAGGGCGACCGATCCGACGAGGCAGACGAAGCCGAAGACGAGGGGGGCAGTGTAGGGCCGCAGGAGGGACAGGATGCGAAGGAAGGTAGGCACGATGGGATTATTGTACCCCAAAGGCTGGCCCTCTCTCTTCCGGCTCCCCTCTCCCGCTTGCGGCCCCTCGTAGGAGCGGGGTAAAGGGAGGGGTGGGAGGTGGAGGGTCCTCTTGCGCCATTCGCCAAACCCCTGTATAATGGCGGCATCCTGTTCCGACGGAGGCACCACCAATGACGACACCTGCTCCCAAATCCCCGCGCCTGACGCCTGAGTTGGCTGCCCAGTACGAACGCGACGGCTACACCCTAGTCAAGCAGCCACTGTTCGCGCCGGACAAGTTCGCCCGGCTGCGCGCCGTCTTTGAGGAGAACCTGGCCCGCGAGGGATCGGGCGGCATGGACATGATCCACACGCGTGACGAGCGGCTTTTAGAGTTTCTGCTATCCCCCGAGGTCCTGGACCTGATCGAGCCGGTCGTCGGGCCGAGCATCGGGCTGTGGGCCAGCCACTTCATCTCCAAGGACCCGCACACCGGCAAGGCGACGCCCTGGCACGAAGACTCCGCCTACTGGAACGGGCGCACGTCCACGATGGAGGGCATCTGCACGGTTTGGCTGGCGATTGATGAGGCGACGCGGGAAAACGGATGCATGGCGGTCATCCCAGGCAGCCAGCGTGGCGGCTTCTCCGAGTATGAGGCCGTGGCGGACGTGGCGGGGAACATCTTCCCGACGCAGATCAAGACGGACCAGGTGGACGAGTCGCGGGCCGTTTACTTCGAGCTGAAGCCGGACGAGTGCAGCCTGCACGAAGCCCGGATCATGCACGGCGCGCAGGCCAACACGTCGGACAAGCGCCGGGCGGGCTACACGATGCGGTACTTTCCGACGACCACGAAGGTCTACCCAGACAAGAACGTCGGCCACAAGATCTGGCTGGCGCGCGGCGTGGACGTGGCCGGGAACGTGTACGAGAACGCCTAGAAGCGTCTAGCCGATCTCCACATAGGATGCCAGCGCGGCCCGCCCGATTTTGCCCTCGCGCAGCAATCGGGCGGGCCGCGTCGTCAGGTCAAGAACCGTGCTCGGCGTCCGGTCCGCGGTTTCGCCGCCGTCCAAAACGAGGTCTATCCGGCCGTCCAGGTCTTCCAAGACGTCACTCGCGGACATGGGCGCGCGGCGGCCGGTCAGGTTCCCAGACGTGCAGACGACCGGGGCGCCGAAGGCGCGCAGGACACCCAGCGCGACTGGGTGGTCCGGCATCCGCAGGCCGACGGTGTCGCCGCCGCCGGTCACCGCCGACGGGACGGAAGGCAGCCGCCACAGGACCAGCGTCAAAGGGCCGGGGAAGAAGTCGGCGATCAGACGCATCGCCTCGGGGCCGACGTCCCGCGCCAGCGTCTCGACTTCGGAAGCGTCCGCGATCTGCACGGGCAGGGCCTGGCCGAAAGGCCGCAGTTTGGCCTCGAAGACGCGCGCCACGCTATCCGCGAGAAAGGCCCCAGCCGCCAGCCCGTAAACGGTCTCGGTCGGGTAGGCCACCAGCCCGCCCGCGCGCAGGACGGCCCCGGCGTGCGCGAGCACAGCCGGGTCGGGGTCGGTCGAACTGATGCGGAGGAGTTCGGTCATGGCACCACCTTCACCCGGTCGTCGAGCCGCGTGACACCGAGCACGGCGCGGGCGACAAGCGCGGCGCGCGCCTTCTGGGCCGCGCTGGGAACGCTGCCGATGAGGATCACCGTCCCGTCCTTGCCACTGGCTGACAAATACTGGGTCGGAACCTGACCGTCCGCGCTTAAAGCGCGCAGGACCGCGAGGGCGGACGGATCGTCCGGCTCGAAGCCGCGCTGCGAGGCGATGGCCTTCAAGGGGGCGGGCTTCCCCCGGTAGACGCCCGGCTGGGTGTTCATCGGAGCCGTGTCAAGCTCCCAGGAATTCACTGACGAGCGGTTCGTGGGCGTGCCGACGTGGTAGACCGGCGTCTGCGTGACGGGGTCCTGGGCCGAGCAGCCGGCGAGGAGGGCGGTGACAACGAGGGCGAGCGGCAGGCGTCCCAGGACGACCCGCCCGGTCCCGGCCATGTCCTTTCTGGTCATGACCTCCTCATATCCACATTCGCGGGCGGCCTGGGCCACAGCCTTGGACTGCCCCTGACCCACTTCCATGAGGAGCCAGCCATTGGGCTTTAGATGGGCAGGCGCTTCGGCGATAAGGCGGCGGTGCAGGGCGGTCCCGTCCGCGCCCGCCGCGCCCGGCTCGCCGGAGAGGGCCAGGACCGGCTCGTAGTCGCGCACTTCGGGCTGGAGGCCCGGCATCTCAGTCTCGGTGACATAGGGGGGGTTGCTGACGATGACGTCGAAGCGGACATCGTCCGGCAGCGGCCCGAGCAGATCGCCCTGGAGAAGTGTCACGCGCCCTTGCAGGCCATGGCGGACGACGTTCTTGCGGGCGAGCTTCAGGGCGTCGGCAGACAGGTCCGTCGCCCAGACCCGCACGCCGGGGTGTTCCAGGGCCAATGTCACCGCCAGGCACCCGCTGCCGGTCCCGATGTCTGCGAGGTTCGGCGCAGGCTCATTTCGGCAGACCCCCAAGGCCGCCGCCGCGAGGTCTTCCGTCTCGGGGCGGGGGATGAGGACAGCCCGGTTGATCTTGAACGGCCTCCCATAAAACCACGCTTCCCCCGTGATGTAGGGCAGCGGGCGCCGCAAGACCCGCAGGGCGACGGCCTTTTCAAATATGATCCGCTCGCGCTCAGTCAGCACCTGGTCCGGGTCACGCGCCAAATCTTCGCGGCGTGCTTTCAGGGTCCAGACCAGGAGAAGCTGCGCGTCCAGGCGCGGCGTATCCACGCCGGCGGCGGAAAGGGCGGGCAGGGCAAAGGCGAGGGCGGAAGTGACGGTCATGGAACCCACCCCGCCGCGAGCGGCGACCCTCCCGAAACGGGAGGGTGGGGTGAGAGGGTTGTCGCGGGGTTTTGTGTGATGGGTGGGGGGCATTGGGGGTTAAGTGTGCCGTCTTGATTCTGCCGCGAGCTATCTTGACCCTGCCGCGCGCCATCTTGACCACACCCGATTAACCAAAACGACTGCCCAATCATCCCACAAAACCTCCCAACCACCCTCTCACCCCACCCTCCCGTTTCGGGAGGGTCGCCGCTCGCGGCGGGGTGGGTTCATCTCAGAAACAGCTCGATCACTGGCACCGCGACCGGCGGCTTCTTGGCCGGCAGCCGCAGCACCAAGGCGCCCGCTCCCGCCCCGCCGCCGGGCTGGCCCGAGGCCCACTCGTCCTGGCCCATCAGGATTTCGGAAGCATCGTTCAGCAATTGAGCGTAGGCGACCTTGCCCGCCCCACCTTCAAGCTGGATCTCGCCGAAGGGCCAGGCGAACAAGTGAACATAGAGCCTATTGGTCTGCGGGTTAAAAGTCAGGCGGCAGTCTTGGGGGGTCTTGAACTCGTCCGGCGCCTGCGTGCAGCCTTTGATGGACCGGGAATGCCGCTTCATCCACTCGCCCATGCCTGCCAGCCGGTCCAGGGCGCGGGCGTCGAACTCACCCCGGCCCGTCGGTCCGACGTTCAGGAGCAGGTTGCCGCCCTTGGAAACGCTGTCAATAAGCATCTGGAGCAGCGTGTCCACGCTCTTCCAGGACTCCTCATCGCGCGCGTAGCCCCACGACCCGCTGAAGGTCTGGCAGGCTTCCCAGACGACGGGCTTGTCGTCCACATGCACCCACTGGCGCGGCTGGTACTGCTCGGGGGTCTTGATATCCCAGCCCATTTGGAGCCGGTCGTTCAGGACGATGTCCGGCTGCATTCTTCGGATGTCTTGAATGAGTTCCTCGCTGCGCCACTGCTCTTTACCCATACCGCCATAGGAAAAATCGTACCACAGGACGTCTACTTTGCCGAACTGCGTCAGCAGCTCGCGCGTCTGTCCGTGCAGATAGTCCACGTAGCGCGTCAGGTCACGGGCGCTGTTAGAGGCCCGTGCCCCAGCATCGTCGCGCATCGGGTGCAGGTCATCCACGGGGTAGTCGGGGTGGTGCCAGTCCAGCAGTGAGTGATAAAAGCCGACGCGCAGGCCCTTCTCCCGAAACGCATCCACCATCGGGTGCAGGAGGTCTTTGCCATAAGGGGTGTTCGTGGCCTTATAATCAGTGAGGGCCGAGTCCCATAGGCAGAAACCCTCGTGGTGCTTGGTGGTCACGACAAAGTACCCCATGCCGGCGTTGGCCGCCGCGTCCGCCCACAGGGCCGGGTCGTAGAGGTCGGGGTCGAAGTGCTTGAAATACTTGTCGTAGTCGGCGTCCGAGACCTTTTCCTTGTTCTTGACCCACTCGTGGCGGGCGGGCAGGGCGTATAGCCCCCAGTGGATGAAGAGTCCGAAGCGGGCCTGGGTGAACCAGGACGTGTCCCCCGGCGTGGGGTCCGGCTGTAGGGTCATAGCGGGTGTGTCTCCTGTGATGCGCGGATATCTGGGGGGATTATTCGGCGGCGAGGGCGCGGGTTCCTGCATCGTGCTTGGATCAGAACCGGCTTTTCAAGGCCGGTTCGCCCCGGCACCGTGGCGGGTGCCCGGATGCCGCACCCGGTGCTGCGCTTTTCCTGTGAGCCAGCCCGGACGAGGACGTGCCTGCGGGAACGGAAGAAAGGCACGAAAGACGGGCGCGGTTCCCCTTCATTGATAGGCTAGCGCTGGAAACGCCAGCACCGTCAGCGCCGATGAGCCGCTGCCACCAGCAGGGCCGCCACCACCCAGAGCGGGCTGGCGACGGCGAGCCAGAGGCCCACCTTTCCCTCCCACGAATCCCAGCCGAAGAAGCCGGTGAACAAGCCGGCGAAGGAGCCGTCAACGGCGCCGGATTGCAGTGCTTCCCACAGGCCGGACCAGTGGCCGCGCGGGTCCATCACGCCGGAAAGCACGCAGGCCAGCGCGCAGAGCGACCCGAGACCGGACAAACCGAGCGCGACCCGCCCGAGGACGGAGTCGGTGACGCGCGGCGCCCTCGGCTCTTCCCGCGCCGGCGGCGGGGGCCATGTGGTGCCTTTGTCTGTTCCGAACTCGTTCATCCCAGCGACAGCCTCAGCGCGTCCCCGTCGGCCAGCGCGTCGCCTACCTGCGCGGGCACCCCGTTGCGGTGGACGCGCAGGATGGAGCGCAGCTCGCCGTCGCAGTTGAACATCCGAAACGCCGGGTGCGCCTTGGCGACCTGGATCAAAGCGCCGTGAACGCTCGTCGCGCTGACGCTCAGGCCGGGCGTGCCGCCTGCGATCTCGGTCAAGCGGGCGTCGAACTCGATAGGGATAGTCATAAAATCTTTTCCTCTCGCGCCCGTCTCCGCCGCAGGAGGGGCGAGACGGCTTCGTGGCCGTCGCGGTCACAGAGGGCGCACAGTTCTCCGCAGACCTTTTCCCAATGCGCCGCCACCTGCTTTAGTTCCTTCCACTCCGCCCGCGCGAGGTCGCCGGCCCGTTCGCGCCGCCACAATTCATGCCGGGCACCTTCGGCTTCTTCCTGCGCGCGCCTCAGGTCCGGCAGTTCTTGGAAGCCGAGCCGCTGGTGCAGGGCAGCGCTGGCATCGTTTGCGACATTGTAAGCGCCGCCCAGGTGTGCCGCGCCACTCTCGTGCAGGGCGTTCATGGCGGCCTGCGCCAGCGCGAGGCCCAGACCGAGCCGCTGCCAACGGGTGCGGACGAACAGCAGATCTAAAGCGGGGCCGTCGCCCTCCTCGACGAGTAACGCGGCCCCGGCGAGGCTGCGCCCCGTCGGCGCGACGGCGACAAACGAGGCCGCATGGAACGCGCCGCGCCGACCCGCAAAACAGGTCTCGATGCTCTTGCGCGAGTCGGCCCGGATGGCGGGCTGGCGGGAGTCCCAGTAGTCAATCGAGTCCCGGAAAGCGTCAAAAAAGGCGTGAATGAGGAGCGCACTGTCGGCCACTGTCGCGGGCCGCAGGCGGAAGCTGTCTGGAACGGCAACGGGCCGCACCACGACCTGCGCACGCAGGACGGCGACGGACGGGCGCGGCTGGATGTAAGCTTTGCCGCCTCGGTACTCGTACTTCCAGCCGGGCCGGTTGGGCTGGGCGTGGAACTCGTCTATCGTCATTCGGGTAGGGCGGGTACGCACGGCTCGTCTTTCGGCGCTACGGACAAGAGGGAGAATAGAGATAAGAAGGGAGAAGAAGAGATAAGAAGGGCGAACACAAGGAGGGCGAACACAAGGAGGGCGAACACAAGGTTCGCCCCTACGGCTCAGGAAGATCAGGACGGGACATGAAGAACAGAATGCACCGTCGGGATGCGCCCGCGTGTCGTAGGGGCGAACCTTGTGTTCGCCCTCCTTGTGTTCGCCCTTATCTCTTCTTCTCCCTTATCTCTGTCCGCCCCCCACAGGTTCGGCACCTTCGGCAGTCACGACATGCAGCCCCTGCCCTGCTCTACCCTCCCGTCTCGTGCTTCAGCTTCTCGGCCTGGTCAGCGTTGACCAGAGTGTCAATGATATGCTGGATCTCGCCGCCCATGATGGTCGGCAGGTTGTGGACCGTCAGGCCGATGCGGTGGTCGGTCAAGCGGTCCTGGGGGAAGTTGTAGGTGCGAATCTTTTCCTCGCGCTTGCCGGACCCGATCAAGTCCTTGCGCGTGCTCCCCAGCGCCTCCGACTGCTTTTGCATCTCGATGTCATAAAGGCGCGACTTCATGACCCGGATGGCCTTCTCGTAATTCTGGAGCTGGGAGCGCTGGTCCTGGCAGGTCACGACGATGCCGGTCGGCAGATGCGTCAGCCGGACCGCCGTCTCGTTCTTCTGGACGTTCTGGCCGCCCGCGCCCTGCGACAAGGTGTGTTCCCGCTTGATGTCTTTGTCTGGGATCTCGATTTCGACGTCTTCAGCCTCGGGCATGACCAAAACCGTCGCCGTACTCGTCTGGAGCCGGCCACTGGCCTCGGTAACGGGCACGCGCTGGACGCGATGTACCCCAGACTCGAACTTCAGGGCCGAATAAGCGCCGGTCCCGTGGATCTCGATGACGGCCTCTTTGTAGCCGCCGATGCCGGTCTCGTTGGAGTTCAGCAGCTCCATCTTCCAGCCGCGCTTTTCGGCGTAGCGCATGTACATTCGCAGCAGCTCGCCCGCGAACAGGGCCGCTTCTTCGCCGCCGGCCGCCGCGCGCACTTCCAGGATGATGTCCTTGTCGTCGTTGGGGTCCTTGGGCAGCAGCAGGACTTTGAGGTCGTTTTCCAGGGTGACGCGATTCGCGCGCAGCTCATCGAACTCGGCCTGGGCCATATCGCGCATGTCTTCGTCGAGCGACCCGCGCAGCATCTCCTCGGTCTCAACGGCCTGGCGCTGGGTTTCCTTGTACTGGCGGAACTTGGCGACGATCTCGGAGAGATCGCTGTACTGCTTGTGGACGCGCCGGTACTCGTCCATGTCATCCACGAGGTTGGGGTCGGACATACGCCGCTCCAGTTCCTCGTAGAGTTCTTCGACTTCGGCTAGCTTCTCGAACATGGGGTGAAATCCTTGGGAACCCACCCCGCGACAAGTCGCTTCCCCTCCCGAAACGGGTGGGGGAGGAGGGTGGTGATTGTTTGGCTTGCTGTGATCTCGCAGGTGATGTCAAACGGCGGTGCCATTCATACACCTCCTGCACCTGCGCCGTCCCCGCCCGTTTTACCCGCTGCCGAAACCCTGTGAGCGGGGGCGGGAGGGGAAGCGACCGGGGTTTTATTGGGGGTGTCGCGGGGTGGGTTCTTAGGCCACCACCGGCTCCTCGTCCTGTGCCTCCGCAGGGGAAAGCCGCACGCCTGCGTGCTCCTGCGCCCACACGGCATCAAGGGCGGCGATGGCGACCGCGACCTGGCCGGCATCGGGGACGCGCGTGGTCAGATACTGGGTCCACAGGCCCGGCGCGATTAAAGCCTGCGCCCAGGGCTTATCTCGGTTCGAGCCGGCCCACTTCAAGATCTCGAAGCCGATGCCCGCGACGAACGGCAGCAGCAGCAGCCGCAGACCGACGGTCTCGAGCACCGGCCCGATGCCCTCCGTGAAGGAGTGGCGCGGGACGACCGAGAAAACGACGATGGATGTGATCAGCACGATGAAAATGAAGTTGGTGCCGCAGCGAGGGTGGATCCGGCTGGCCTGGAGCGCATTCTCAACCGTCATCGGCAGGCCCGATTCCAAGGTGTTGATGGCTTTATGTTCCGCGCCGTGGTACTGGAAAACGCGCTGAATGTGCTTCATCTGTGAGATGGCCGTGATATACAGGAAGAAGATGGCGAGGCGCACGCCGCCTTCGGTCAGGTTGGAAACCAGCCGGCCGTGGACGGGCAGGAACTTGTCGGTCAGCAGGGCGGGCAGCGTCCAGAACAGGCCGAAGCCGAACGCTAATGAGATCACTGTCGTCACGCCGATGGCGATGCCGTTGATGGCCCCGCTCCCCGGCGCCGGGGATTCGCCGCCGGAGATGGCCGGCATGCCCTCACCCATGGCAAGGCCCGCCGCGCCCGCCGCCGTTTCTTCCGCCTTGTCCTCGCCCGTCCCCTGGTCGGTCGCCTGAACGTTGGCGGCATAAGTGAGCGCTTTGATGCCTAATGCCATGGCGTCAACGAGCGCTAGCGAGCCGCGCAGGAAGGGCTTGTTGAGCCACTGGAAGGCGCGCAGGTGCTTCTCGATGGGTTCCAGGGCGACCACGATCTCCTGGGTGGACAACCGGCGACAAGCGACGGCGAAGAAGCGCGGGCTTCGCATCATCACGCCCTCGACCACCGCCTGGCCGCCATACTGTGTCCGCTCATCCGCCATGGGGCCTCGCTTCCGCTGGGAACATAACACTGGGAACATAACACTGGGAACATGAAAAGGGGGCAGGGACACTCCCTGCCCCCACCCTCCGTGTCTGCTACTTCTTCATGCCGTACTTGGACAGGAACTTGTCCACGCGGCCCGCGCTGTCGAGCAGCTTCTGCTTGCCGGTGTAGAACGGGTGGCAATTGCCGCAGATCTCCGTGGACAGCTTCTCGCCCGTGGAACGGGTGTGGTAGGTGTGTCCACAGGAGCCGCAGGTGATTGCGGCCTCTTTGTATTCGGGATGGATTCCAGTCTTCATGATCGTTTCTCCTATCGTTGCCGTGGGAACACCCATCGGCGGGCCTTGAAGGCGGCCAACTCCGCGCGATTAATTCCGCATTATACCGTAATAACACCCCGCAAGGCAAGCGTGTTCCACGGGCGGGGCGTAAAACGGGTAAGAACGATCCTATGAGCAACGTCATCCACCAGGCCACGCAGACCGTGGGCCGGGCAAATGAGACCCAGTCGGCCCCCAAGATCGTCGCCGCACACCTGATCGCGGGTATCGTCTTGAGTGTCCTATTCACAGTCATCTTCGTCAGGATATTCGACTTCGTCACCGACTCCGGACACAAGGTCTCGCCGTTCGACTCCAGCCTCCTCGTCTGGACGTACCAGCACCGTGCCCCCGTACCGGACGCGGTCGCCATCTTCCTCGCGCACACGGGATCGCCCCCCGTGATCGTCGGGATCGCGCTCCTGGGCGCGGTCGTCGCCTTCTTCTGGCGCAAGGTGCGGGGCGCAGCCTGGACGCTGCCCATCGCCGTCGTGGGCGCGGGCGTCATCATCCAGGGCATCAAGCTGTTCGTTCAGCGGCCCCGGCCCCAGGCCGTCCCCCACTTGTTCCAGCCTCTCCTGCACGAGACAGGCTATTCGTTCCCGTCGGGCCACTCGTTGATCGCCATGGTGGTCTACGGGCTTCTAGGCTACTTCGTGCTGCACCTGTTTCGGAACCGCCTCGCCCGGCTGATCGTCCGCATCGTCACCGTGCTGGTCGTCTTCTCGATCGGCGCCTCGCGCGTTTACGTCGGCGTGCATTACCCGACCGACGTCCTGGCGGGGTGGACGGCGGGCGTGCCGTGGCTGATCACCTGCCTCGCCCTGCATGAAGTTCTGGCCCGCCGCTGGCCCTCGTCGGGCGAGCCAGTGCTGACCCCGCAGGCAGACAAGGACGGCGATCAGCAGTCCGGGAAGTCGGCTGTGGGGACGCTGCTGAAGGGGTAGAAGTGCCGCTTGCCGCAGCCCACTAAAACCCCCAATTCTGGGGGAGTCAGAAGGGGGCCGTAGGGGCGCCGCTTGCTGCGCCCTCTTGTTTGGCGCCACGTCGCTCTGCCCGGACCCACCCCGCCCGTCCTGGAGATAACATCGGGGACAAGGAAACGGCGGGAGCGGAGGGCGCAGCAAGCAGCGCCCCTACCAGGACCCGGCCGCGTCGCCGCTCGCCCGGTCCTCTCCGACAAGAAGAGGGGCCTGGAGGAATACCCATCCCCAGGCCCCGGTTTGCTGCCATTCGGGCAGGCCACCACGTTTGAGTCCACGGTTCACTCTAAGGTCGTCGTGTTCCACTATTAAACTACCCCTGCGAATTCCTGGTCGGCAACAAGCTCTGGTATATGCCAGGGCTTTTTGTTGTCTAGATCGGGATGCTCTCCCAGCCGCGCCTTGCCCAGTGACTCTCTCCGCGCTCGGCTCTCTTTCTGCGCGGTGAATAGACAGCAAGACGCCCGGCCTCCCACGCAGGGGAGGCCGGGCGTTCTTGGCAGTGCCCGCGCCAGCAAGCGTCTACGCGGTGGGCCGGGCCGCCTTCCTGCGCCGTTTGGCGATGACCAGCCCGCCCAGGCCCAGGGCCAGCAGCAGGCCCAGCGAGGCTGTCGTGGAGGCTTCGGGCACGGGCGCGGCGGTGGCAATGAGGCTCCCGCTGGAGATCACGCGAACGGCCTGGGAACCGCCGACGGGGCGGGTGACCTCCCCGCTGTTTGTAAGCTGGAATGGACCGGAACTAGAGCCCGGCTGCAAGGGCTGCGTGCCGGGAATACGGTCATCAGTACTGACGCTTAAAACAAGCGAGTTGAGGCCGAAGGTGAATGAAAACGCGAAGAACGGGCTATTGTTTGGGGTAGTCGTTGCCTTAACGTAGTGGGTCCCAGGCAGGCCGTCCGTCAGGCCGCTGGTCGTGATGATGTCGAGGTTGCCGAAAACACCCGTCGTTGGGTTGGCGTTGAAGAAACCTGTGGCGGTGGCGCCATCGGCGAAGGTGACGTTGCTGAGTGTGTACAGCAGGTTTTGGGCGGCGGCCGGGCGGGCTGCGATCTCCAGGACACAGAGACCTGCGAGCGCCAACCCGAGACAAAGCGTGCGTGAGGAGGACATAGATTTGGACCTTTCTGTAAGCCATCAGTTCGTGGATCGCCTGTCGGACGATTGATCTTCAGCAGCTGACGGTGGCGGAGGCGAGATTGCCTGTGAAACCGGTATTCTTACCTACTGCATAAACCATGCCAAAACAGCAAAAGGACCGGTAAGAGGGGCAGGGATTTTCACAGTGTAAGGTGGTTGACGTTGCGGGGAAGTCACGGGGCTAAACCCCCGTGCTTTAATAAAGCAAATCCCCGCCTGTGCGGGCATCGGATAATCGGGCATCGGGTAACGATATAGTGGCGCCGCTGCGATCCAGACCGTTGGGGAACGAGACAAGCGGGGGATGAGGCAAAACCCCTAGTGCCGGAACCCCAGCCCGCTGCCGCCGGTCGTCATCTCGGCCAGCGCCTCGGGGTCGTCCTGAAGTTTAGCGTCTCACCTGTTTGCCGCGATACATTTAACAAGATGCTGACGCATAGAGAAAAAGCGCGGTATAGTCTCACAAAAGGGACTAGGATTTCCTGGTCGGCAACAAGCCCTGGTATATGCCAGGGCTTGTTGTTTTGGTGGTGGCTAATTACATTCTGTTTCGTCGCAGG
>JANOOM010000131.1:0-8787 GCA_031421335.1 Armatimonadota bacterium | reverse complement strand
CGGTTGCTTTGACAGAGGCCACGGTTATGGGCACTTCTTTCCTTCTGTTCCACGCGATGACAGCATCGGCGGGTTCTGGCCCTTTTTCCATGCCCACCCACAGGCTGTCTATGGAGGCGACGGCCCTGATTACTTCGTCGGAGGGTTCGCTGAGTGCCGCCCGTAAACGGTCACTGACTTCGTGTGCCCATTTTCCCTTTTCGATGGTTTGGATCTTTGCGTTCGCCATCTTCCGCGCCACTGATGCTGAGTCATCGGATAGTGACATCACCGAGATCTTCAGCAGCACTGCTGCGACTGCGTTCACATCATTGTCTGCGGCCTCTACAGGAGTCTCGTAAAAGTTGATCCGCTTCCTCGGGTCCTCAGCCGTGGAAAGTTTTTTGTACCTGGTGAAGCCGGGGTAGTGAGGATTGAAAAAAATCCTGATTCTTCTGCTATTTAACAAAACGCCAAGGGGAGATGCTTTATCTCCACGCGCACAGTAGGATTGTACTTGCTCTATGCCCTCGCGGTCATCCAGACTTATTCCAGGGGCTTTCAAGTCAAGGATGGCCAGTGCCTTCTGGCCTGAACTGAGTATATAGTCTGGGCTATATCTTGTATGCCCGATGATGGTCATGAAATATGGGTGATCGTCACAACTTGCCAGGGTATATCCTAGCAGTTCTAAAAGAGTGGCATTCAGCCCACTGCCTTTCAGGCCAGCAGTCCTACGCACAGCAGTGGGTGTGACATGGACGAACCCTTCCAAATCCTTTTCGCTTTTTATAAGCTCTTCGCTGATGCCCTCTTCGACTCGACTCAGCAAATCAACAACCTGCTTCTTCTCCGTAAGGCTTTTGCCCTCTACCATTGCGCGTGACCTCCCTCATGTTGGCCAAGGCGAAGGGCGGGATGATACCCGCCCTTACTCCGTTCACGCTTCCTACTCCGCGATCTCCGCCGCGCCGACGGTCAGGATCTCGGAAGTCTTTTTGTCGCCTCGGATGGTCTTTTCCAGCTCGTCCATCATCTCGGTATGCTCTTCAAGGTACGACTTGGCGTTCTCTCGCCCCTGGCCGATGCGCGTCTCGCCGTAGGAGAAGAAGGCGCCGCGCTTTGCGATCAGCTCCATCTCGACGCCGATGTCAATGATGCTGCCCGAGCGCGAGATGCCCTTGCCGAACATGATGTCGAACTCGGCCTGGCGGAACGGGGGGGCGACCTTGTTCTTGACCACCTTGACTTTGACCCGGTTGCCGACCATGTCGGTGCCCTGCTTGAGCGTCTCGATGCGGCGCACGTCGAGCATGACAGAGGCGTAGAACTTCAGGGCGCGCCCGCCGGGCGTGGTCTCAGGGTTGCCGAACATGACGCCGATCTTTTCGCGGATCTGGTTGATGAAGATGGCGGCCGTGTTGGTCTTGGAGATGGAGCCGTTCAATTTCCGCATGGCCTGGGACATCAGGCGGGCCTGGAGGCCCATGTGGCTGTCGCCCATCTCACCCTCGATCTCGGCCTTGGGCACGAGCGCGGCGACGGAGTCAAGAACAACGACGTCAACGGCCCCGGACCGGACGAGGGCATCCATGATCTCCAGGGCCTCCTCGCCCGTCGAGGGCTGGGAGATGAGCAGCTTGTTGATGTCAACGCCCAGGTTTCGGGCATATTCGGGGTCCACGGAGTGCTCGGCGTCCACGAAAGCGGCGACGCCGCCCAGGCGCTGCGCTTCGGCGACGATGTGGTAGGCGATGGTCGTCTTGCCCGAGGACTCCGCCCCGTGGATCTCGGTGATGCGCCCGCGCGGCACGCCGCCGACGCCCAGGGCGATGTCTAGGGCCAGGGAGCCGGTGGAGATGGCCTCGACGGTCATACGGGGCGACTCGCCGAGGCGCATGACGCTGCCCTTGCCGAACTGCTTTTCGAGCTGCGCCAGTGCCATTTCGAGTGCCTTTTCTTTGTCCAAGTGTTTCTCCTTGCCGCCGGGGGCGGGCGATGTTCTTTGCTGCTTCTGTCTTAGGATACGTTCGATGAGTGCGCGCCCCCGAAAGGGAACGTGTGTACGTTATTGTACCTTGCTTTCGTGCCGTTTGCGCGGCTTTCAGGCGGGACGGTTTGCATGAGGACGAACCGCGTGACGCGCCAGAAAGGGAACAAGTGTTCGCTCGGGACAGGCCATTCGCCCGCCGTGCGTGCGGGCCGGCAGCGGGCGACCGTGACGTGGGGCCGGTACGGTCGGCGCTCAGGCAGATGGCCGCCCGCCGCCAAAGCGGCCTCTAAACGCGCCGCCAGAGCAGTCAAAGGCGGGGCATCCCGGACGCCCACCCAAATCACGTTCGGACGTGCCAGCGACGGGAACGCACCCGTTCCAGTCAGCCCCACCTCAAAAGGCGCAGTGAGGGCAGCCGTGAGCAGAGCGGACGCAATCAGTTCCGGCTGCGCCGTCTCGGGCAAATCACCGAGGAACTTCAGCGTGACATGGTAGTCTTCGGGGACGTACCACTTCGCTGCCTGTGCAGGCGACAGCAGCGGCTTCCACTGTTCCACGGTGGCCACCACTGCTTGACGTGCTGCGGGCGACAGCTCAATGGCGAAGAAGTGATTCATAGCCGTCCCCTGCCCCGACTCGCACCGCCTCCGGGTCAATCAGGAACCGGCGGACTAGGGCCAGGGCGTTCTGCGAGGCGCGGTAGCCGATGTCGGCGCGGCTGCCGAGCAAATGGTGATGCTCCGAGACCGCCCCGCCCTCCCAGGCCAGCCCGATGTGTACGGTGCCGACCGGCTTCTCCTCCGAGCCGCCGCCCGGCCCGGCGATGCCGGTCACGCTGACGCCGATGTCGGCTTTCCCGGCTTCCCGCGCGCCGATTGCCATCGCCCGCGCCGTTTCCGCGCTTACGGCCCCGACGCGCTCGATCATTTCAGCGGGGACGCCCAGGAACTGCGTTTTGGCCTCGTTGGAGTACGTCACCAGGCCCAGCCCGAAGACGCGGGAGGCGTCCGGCACGTCAGTCAGGCGCTTTGCGATCAGGCCACCGGTGCAGGACTCGGCCAGGGCGATCGAGCGGCCCATCACATTCAGCATGCCGACGACGACGCTTTCCAGTTTCTCGCCGTCAATGCCGTAAACGACGTCGCCCAGCCTCTCGCGCAGAGCAGCCTCGCGCGGGGCAATCAGCGCCAGGGCTTCTTCGGTAGACCCGGCGCGTGCGGTGATCCGCAGATGCACCTCTCCGGTCTTGGCATAGGGGGCGACGGTGGGGTTGTCGGTCGCCATCAGGTCTCCGGCCCGCTCCTCGACCAGCGACTCGCCCATGCCGACGATCCTCAGCACGCGCGACTGGAGAACGGCGCGCTGCCCCGACGTCTTCTCCTGCAAATACGGCTCGACGCTGGCCTCGGCCATGGGGATCAGCTCGTTGGGCGGGCCGGGCAGGCAGATTGCGATCTTGCCGTCCTTCTCGAACAGCGCTCCGAGCGCGGTCCCATTGGGGTTCGGGATGCCGCCGCCGCTGGCCGGGACGAGGGCCTGCTTCCAGAAGGACGGCGGCAGATTCTGCCATCCGCGCAGGCTCATCCGGTCCCGGAGCCACTGGGAGTGGACCGTGTCCTCGACGAACGTGTCCCCCAGCACCTCGGCGACCATTTCTTTGGTCAGATCGTCCTGGGTCGGACCCAGCCCGCCGATGGTGATGACGAGGTCGGCGCGCGAGAAGGCGAGCCGCATGGCCTCCTTCATGCGGTCGGCGTTGTCGCCGACGGTGGCGCGGTTGTGGACGTTGATTCCGAGGCGGGAGAGCATCTGGGCGAGGAACACGGCATCGGTGTCCACGGTCTGCCCCAGCAGGAGTTCCGTGCCGACGGAGATGACTTCGGCGTTCATGGCGAGTTTCTTTCTAATGAGAAGCGGAACAAGTTTATCGCGGGCTTGTGTGGTATGGTGAGCGCATGACTGAAGATGAGCGCGCGAAGTTCCGCATCAGCCACATCCTGTGCAACGGGTGCTGGCTCGGGATCAGGGCCGTGACCAGAAGAGGTTACGGTCAATGCTCCATTGGCGGCAAAGCGCGACGCGCCCACCGGGCCTCCTACGAAGTGGCCTACGGCGTGACGCTGACACCGGATCAATTCCTGCATCATGTGTGTAGTGTCAGAAGCTGCGTGAACCCGATGCACTTGGGGATAACGAATCAGGTAGATCATGTGGATAGCGCACCGCACGACAACGAGCAGAAGACTCACTGCCCACATGGGCAGGAGTATACCCCGGAAAACATTTGCTGGAACAGAAACGGCAGATCCCGCGAGTGCCGCACCTCCTGATGGCCCTGGCCGGCTACTGCTTTTATTTGCCGGCAAATGATACGACTCCAGAGTCAGGCTATTTGCCGGCAAATACTTCAGCCCGCGATGCGGTCAATGATCGTCTCCATGTCATCCCAGTTGGCGTACCCGATGACCACCTCGCCCCCGCCCTCCGGCCGGCTGCGGATCGTCACTTTCAGACCCAGGGCGCTCCGGAGCCTGTCTTCCATGGCTTTGTTGTGGATGTTGTCTTCGGGAGTGGCATTGTCTTTCGAGGCTGGCGCGCTCTTGCCGGGGCGCGGGGGGACCGGCGGCGCCAAATCCGCCGCGCGGCGGCGCGATTCTGCTACGGTCAGGCCCTGAGACAACATCTCCTGCCAGAGTGACAGCCGCCGCTCGGCCGAAGCCACCGTGAGGAGCGCCTTGCCGTGCTCCATGCTGATCTGGCCGGCCGCGATGCTCTCCTGCATCTCGGGCGGGAGCCGCAGGAGGCTCAGGGCGTTCGCGATCGTCGGCTGCGCTTTGCCGATCTGCCGCGCTAGTTCGGTCTGGGTCACGCCGAACTGGTCCAAAAGCTGCCGATACCCCCGCGCGGCTTCCAGCGCATTCAAGTCCTCGCGCTGGATGTTCTCGATGAGCGCGACCGTCAGCGACTCCTCATCGGTCATGGCGCGGACGACGGCGGGGATCTCCTTCAGGCCGGCCTGCTGGGCGGCCCGGAAACGGCGCTCGCCCGCGATCAGCTCGTAGCGCCCCCCGCCGCGCGGGCGGACCATGACCGGCTGCAAGACGCCGTGAACGGCGATCGAGTCGGTCAGCTCCGACAAGGCGGCCTCGTCGAAAGCCGTGCGCGGCTGGTAAGCATTGGCAACGATCTTGGCGATGGGCAGCAGGACACCCACCTCGGCGGGAGAGTCCGAGGCGGGAAGGGGAACCATCGCTTTTTCCATGGGGGCGGATGGGGCAGGCTGCGCGCGTGCGGGTGCTTCAGCGGACGAGGTCCGGGCGGACGGCGGGATAAGCGAGGACAGACCGCGCCCCAGCCGGCTCTTATCAAGAGGCTTGTTCTTCTCCATGTTATTCCTTTCCAAGCGCGATCACCTCCTGGGCCAGATCGGCATACGCGACGGCTCCTTTGGACTTCGGATCATAAAGAGCGATAGGCTGGCCGAAGGAAGGCGCTTCGCTCAGCCGGACGTTGCGCGGGACGATGGTCTTGGCGACCTGATCGCCGAAGTATTCGCGCACCTCGGCCACCACCTGACGGGACAGGTTGATGCGCTCATCGTGCATGGTCAGGACGACCATCCCGATGGCGAGCTTGGGATTCAAGTGGTGCCGGACCCGCTCCACGATGTCCATGAGCTGCGAGATGCCTTCCAGGGCGTAATACTCGCACTGGATGGGGATCAGGACGGCGTCGGCGGCCGTCAGGATGTTCAGCGTAAGCAGGCCCAGGGAGGGGGGACCGTCAATGAAGACGTACTGGTAGTTCTTCTCGACCGGCTTCAAGATCTTCTTCAGGATGGTCTCGCGGGATAGCTCCTGGAACATCTCCATCTCGGCCCCGGCGAGGTCCAGGGTCGCCGGGGCGAGGTCCAGGCCGGGCACGCCGACGTCTTTGAGGATGATGTCGGCCAGGGGTACGCCCCCAGTCAGGGCGTCGTAGATGCTCTGCTCGACGCCCTCCTTGCGGCCCAGGCCGCTGGTCGCGTTGCCCTGCGGGTCGCAGTCCAGCAGCAGCACCCGGCGGCCCGCGAGGGCCAGTGTGGTGGCCAGGTTGACCGCCGTGGTCGTCTTGCCGACGCCGCCTTTTTGGTTAACGACCGCCAATGTCCAAGCCATGCGTCTGTTTCCTTTGTGTTGACAGTCTTTTTCAACTCTTTCCTATTCCACGCAGGCGCCCAAACTCCTGCCTCGGGAGGCTTTGAAACGCAAAAAAGGCGCGCGGGCAGTGCCCACGCGCCTCAATTCCATCTTCGACACTTATCGAACGTATGTACGATTACCGAATATTGTCAGCCTGAACGCGGCGGACGAGCTGGTCCGCGATATCCGCGCCGCTGACATGGTATGTCCCGCCCTCGACCTGCGCCTTGAGGCGCGAAACCAGGTCGTCGCGCGTTTCCGGGGCGGACTGGACGGCGGGCAAATACTGCGCCGCTTCGGTCTTGGCCGCCGAAAGCGCCTTGGCTTGGGCGGACAGCTCGACGGAGGCCGCCGGGCCACTGCCGGGCGTCTGGGCCGGCTGCGCCTTAATGGCATTCGTCTTGACCGGGATAATCGGTTCGATGCGGCCGGCCCGCTGTGACTCTTCGCTGGAAATCTTCATGGTCATTGCCCCCTGATATGCCTTGTTTGTTCGGTGGTTCCCGTCCAGGACTCTCCCAGGCGGGTGGTTTCTCCCGGTAACGCAGGCGGTGCGGCGGCTTGGCTGTCATCGCGGCCCTTCCCCCGTCCTTGAAGGAAGTGCCGCCTTAGATCCATTAGCTTTGCGTCCCCGTCTTTCGATCCCGCCTTGGGGCGGGCCGGCAATGCCGGCGGGTTTGCCGTTCGTCGTTGTGTCTTAGTGATGCTGCTGCCGCGGGCACTCTGCCCGGCGACACTTCTATTATGGCGCATGGGGGGCGCTTCTTCAGGGCGCGTGCAAAGAATCTTTCCAGGGGCGTTTTTCATCTCTGCGGGCGCGAGTTCGGACGAGTGTTCGGACGAGTGATTAAAATCACTCGCTGCGCGTCAGACCTATCCAGGGGACAGAAGAAGGAACAAAAGAAGGATAGGGAATGCATTCCTAAACCCGCTCACTTGTCCCTTGGACAAATCCGGCGTCAGCGAGTGATTTCAATCACTCGCCCGAACTCGCGCTCGCCTCCCGCCCACCTGACACGCCTCATGCTGAGGGGATGGGCAGCGCGTCCTTGATCAACCGCCACGCCTGCTCCACGTCGTCGGCGTATCCGACGGCGTGTGACCAAGGGCTTCTAACGGTGGTCCTTATCAGCTTCATCCTGGCTCTGCTCCTGCGCTTCTAGATCTTCTGCCCGAAGGTCTCGAAGTCTATCTCGGGCAGCTCGCTCACGCCCCGGCGCAGGGCGCGCTCCCACTGGACGTGGATGCCGTGCAGGTCCGGGTCGGTGGCGGTCAGGCGGCGGCGCTTGGTAATCTCCAAATCGCCCGCCTTATAGACGACAAGGTCAATGGGCGGCCCGACGGTGACGTTTGAGCGCATGGTCGAGTCCATCGAGATCAGGGCGTACTTGGCGGCCTCTTCCAGCGGCGTCTCGGCGTAGCGAATGCCGCGCACGAGAATGGGCCGGCCGTATTTGTGCTCGCCGACCTGCAAAAACGGCGAGTCTTCGGTGGCCCGCAGCGGGTTCCCCTGCGGGTAGACCATGTACAAATCGTGCGGCTGGTCCCCGATCTGGCCGCCCAGGATAAAGTGGACGTTGAAGCGGTAGTCGTCGCGCTCCAAAGCGGCCCGGTCGAGGTCCGACACCTGGCGCACCTGGTCGCCCACCTCGCGGGCGGCGTCATACAGCGACGGCGCGGCGGCAAGCCCGACACCCCGGTCGAAGTCGCGCCCGAGCAGAGTGACGATGCTCTGGGTCAGGGACAGGCTGCCACTCGCCAGCAGCACGAAGACGCGCTCGCCGGGCAGCACGAATGTGTACATCTTGCGGCAGACGTTGACCTGGTCGTAGCCGGAGTTCGTGCGCGAGTCGGACATCATCACCAGCCCCTCGCGGGTCAGGATTCCTAAACAATACGTCATAATCTTTTTCCGTCCTTCTCTGCTTGGGGAGGTTATTCCGTGAACATTCCCGAATCTCCTGCGTCAGTGAAACCGCAACGAAGACTTCTCGGAGGAACACACCCATGCTGAGACAATTGATCCCTTTGACCCTCGCCGCCGCCCTGCTGGCCCCGCTGGCCGCGTCTGCCCAGACCGCACCGCCCCCCGCCCCGCCGGCGGCACCCGCCGCACCCGCCCCGGCCCGGAACGCGAACCGGCTGAACGGTAAGATCACGGCCGTGGACGCGGCCGCGAAGACGGTAACAATCCGCAGCCACCGGATGCCGGTCACGGTGTCCGTGCCCGACGGCGTCAAGATCTACAAGATCGGCGAAACCAAGGGCGGCGCGACTGGGACCTTCGCCGACTTGACCGTGGACGCCCACATCGCAGTTCGCACGAACGGCGACGCCGACAAGCCGGTCGCCACCGAAGTCCATATCCAGCCCGCCCACAAGGCCAGCTCGCCCGCGCCTGTCGCGCCCGTCGCGCCCGCGCTTTAGGGTCGGAACCCACCCCTGCCGCTACGCGGCTTCCCCTCCCGAAACGGGAGGGGTGAGCTGTGGGTGGCGGGAGGTGTGGTTTGGGTCATGTGGGTTGCCTCAGACGATTGGGCCTGTCCAGCCGGGCCTATCCGTGGGCCTGTCCAGCCGGGCCTATCCGTGGGCCTGTCCAGCCGGCCCTATCTGTGGGCCTGCCCAGCCGGCCCT
>JANOOM010000130.1:0-2917 GCA_031421335.1 Armatimonadota bacterium | reverse complement strand
ACCCGCCCGCCCCTCGCCGCGGCCGGCCGCGCCGCCACCCAGCTGGACGGGCGGGCCTATTTCGTCCCGCTGGCCGACCTCACCGACCCGCGCCTCGTCCCGAGCGCCGTTGCCGACGCCCTGGGGCTGCCGCGCGCACCCACCGGGGAGCCGATGGACCGGGTCATCGCCGCCCTGTGCGCCGCGCCCGCCCTGCTCGTCCTGGACAACCTGGAACAACTTGGGGAGGGGGCGGCGGCCCCCGTGCTCGCCCTGCTGACGCGCGCTTCTTCTCTCACCATTCTCGCCACCTCGCGCACCCGCCTGTTCGTCGCGGGCGAGCGTGAGTATGCCGTGGCGCCCCTGCCGACGCCCGAGGCGCAGGCGGGACAGGGTCAGCTTCCCCCGTCGCCCGAGACGCTCTTGTTGTTCCCCAGCGTGCAGCTCTTCGCGGACCGGGCGCGGGCCGCCCGCCCCGACTTCCAGGTCACGCCCCGGAACGCCCAGGCCGTGGCCGATGTCTGCCGCAGCCTGGAAGGCATCCCGCTGGCCCTGGAACTCGCTGCCGCCTGGTCGTCGCTGCTGACGCCCGCCCAGATGCGCGAGCGCATGGGGGACCGCTTCACCCTGCTGAGGTCGCGGCACAAGGACATCACCGAGCGCCACCAGACCTTGCAAGCGGCCATCGCGTGGAGCTACGACCTGCTGCCGCCGGACCTCGCCCGTTTCTGGGCGCGGCTGTCCGTATTCCGGGGCGGGTGGACCGTGGAGGCCGCACGCGCCGTCTGCGAGGAGCCGGACGCGCTCAATCACCTCGGCCAGCTCCGGGCGCGCTCACTCGTGACGGCCGAGGAGAGCGGCGACGAGATGCGATTCCGGCTGCTCGAATCCCTGCGCGAGTACGCCGAGGCGCAGCTCACTGCCCAGGAGCGGGACGACCTCGCCGGCTGCCACGCGGCCCACTTCCTGCGCCTGGCCCAGCAGGCGGAGCCGCAGTTCACTGGCCCGGACCAGGTCCTCTGGCTGGACCGGCTGGCCGCCGAGCGCGACAACCTCCGGGCGGTCATGGACTGGAGCGATGCGTCCGGCAGCGGACACGGCCCCAGCCTCGCGGCCACACTCTGGCGCTTCTGGGCCGTCCGTGGCCCCTTGAGCGAGGGGCGGGGGCGGCTGGAGCGGGCGGCAGCACGTTTGGACGCGCAGGGCTGCGGCAGCACAGAAGCCCAGGCGCGGATACTCAGCGGGCTGGCCGTCCTGACGCGCCGCCTGGGGGACATGGCGGAAGCGGGCGACTTGCAGCGGCGCAGCCTCGCGGCCTGGCGGGTCGTCGGGGATGACCGCGGGGTCGCCTCCTCGCTCAACAACCTGGGGGCGCTGGCCGCCCTTCAGGGCGATTACGCGCAGTCGGAAGCGCTGCTGCTGGAAGCTCTGGCCCTGTGGCGGAAGCTGGGCAAGGATATCGCCGTCGCTTCCACCCTCACGAACCTCGCGTTCCTGGAGCGCGAGCGCGGGGATTTCGAGGCGGCCGAAGGCTACTGCGAGGAAAGCCTGCATCTCGCACGCGCCCAAGGCGACCGACGGGGCACGGCGCTCACGCTCTCGATCCGGGCGGAGATCGCCGCCGAGACGGGGGAACACGCGCGGGCGCATTCCCTCTACGCCGACGTCTTCCCGGTGGCCGCCGAGGTGGGCGACACCCAGACGATCAGCGACGGCCTGGCTGTCCTGGGCCGAGCCGCACTTTCTCGGGGGCTGCCCGAGCGCGCCGCCCGGCTGCTGGGCGCGGCCAGGGCGCTCAACGACGCCACGGGCTTCCAGGAGAAGTCGCGCGCCCTGGTCGCCATGGACCGCGCCGTCGAGGACGCCCGCCGCGCCCTGCCGCCGTCTCTCTTCGCCGCCGCCTGGGCGGAAGGCGGGGCCATGACGGCAGAAGAGGCGGTCGCGTGTGCATTGGAAGAGCCAGGCGCCGGATCGGTGGGCCAGTGAGGGTGAAAGCCCCGCCCCAACCGGGGCGGACGCCGGGATTCGGCCGGTTTGTGGTAGATTATCCGTGTATCCGCTATGATCATCACTTTCAAGGACGAGCGCGCGGAGACGATCCTTGCTGGGGCCGTGTCTGTGGACCTACCGCCGGATATTCAGAACACGGCGCGGCGCAAACTAAGGTATCTGGACAGCGCCGGGCACCTTGAACGACTTGCGCTCCCCGCCGGGCAACCGCCTGGAAGCCTTGAAGGGGGGCCGCGCGGGGCAGCATCCGCATCAACGGCCAGGGGCGCCTTTGCTTCGTCTGGACGGGAGCGGGGCCGGAACAAGTGGAGATCGTGGACTACCACTGAACGCTCATGGAACCTCTTCATATCTCCGCCGGCCTGTTGGCGAAGAGCACGGGCCTCAGCGCCCGGCGCGTTCAAGAAATCCTGCGCGGACAAGCGCCCGTAACTCTGGACACTGCTTTATGATTGGGGCGCTACTTCCGCACGACGCCGCAGCTCTGGCTGAACTTACAGCGCTTTTATGACCTGGAAGAGCTGGAACGGCGCGGCGCGGCCTACGCCGACATCGCCGCCTACGACGAGAAGGTCGTCGCTTGACGACAGACAAAAAAGCCCCCACCTCAGTTGAGGCGGGGACTTTTCCTGCCTCTCCATGTCATGTCAGGCGGCTACGGGCAGTCTCTCGCACCGCGCGATCGCTTCCACCTCACTCGCGTACCGGCTCCGCGCCTCGCGCAGCTCATAGTGCGCCTGCAAGTTTAACCAGAACTGGGCGCTGTTGCCGAAGTAGCGCGACAGCCTTAGGGCGGTCTCGGCGCTGATGCCGCGCCTGCCTCTCAGTATGTCCGCGATGCGGGTGGCCGGAACACGGATGTCTTTGGCGAGTCGGTACGCCGTGATGCCGAGCGGGTTCAAGAACTCCTCGCGCAGTATCTCACCGG
>JANOOM010000129.1:0-2977 GCA_031421335.1 Armatimonadota bacterium | reverse complement strand
CTGGTGGACGACATCGAGGCCAAGGGCGGACACCTGTCCACAGGCTTCGTCGGCGTCGGCTACCTGTGCCCCGTCTTGACCGAGTTCGGGCACAACGACGTCGCCTACCGATTGCTTCTGAACGAGACGTTCCCCTCCTGGGGCTACTCCATTCGGCACGGCGCGACGACCATCTGGGAGCGCTGGGACGGCTGGACGGCAGACAAGGGTTTCCAGGACGCGGGCATGAATTCGTTCAACCACTACTCGCTCGGGTCCGTCGGCGAGTGGCTCCAGCGGCATGTCGCCGGCCTGGACACCGACCCGGACCGACCTGGCTTCGCCCGCGCCCGTCTGCGCCCCTATCCTTCGCGCCGCCTGGGCCACGTCCGCGCGTCCTTCGCCTCGCTGCACGGGCGCCTTTCCAGCGCCTGGGAGTGGCGGGGGAACACGCTGCACTGGGCCGTCTCCGTTCCGGCCAACACGTCCGCCGCGATCTGGGTCCCCACCGACGACCCAGCCTCCGTCCGCGAGGGCGATCTGCCTGCTGGGGAGGCCGAGAGCCTGCGGTTCCTCGAATACAAAGAGGGCTATGCCGTCTTCGAGGCCGGCGCGGGAGATTACGAGTTCACCGCGTCACTCGGGGCGTCCGTTCCGACACGGGGCTGAACCCCCGTGCTCCGGTAAAGCAACTCCCCGCCTGCGCGGGCAGAGGAATGTTCCTGAAATCTTCGCCCACGAAGGTGGGGGATTGCAAGGTCACAGCACGGGGGTTCAGCCCGGTGTCAGAACAGACGCCGATACATGGAAGGAGAGCTTATGACCGCACCGCCGCCGTTCCCCTATCTCCAAAAGACATTCATGCTGGGCCAAGTGGACGACATGGCCCGTGCCATCCGCGAAGACGGCTTCGTGCTCGTCCCTGATGTGCTTTCGCCCAACGAGGTGGCCGCGCTGCGCGAGGCGACCGACCGCCTCCGCCCTTTCGGGCTGGACCACAGCAATCCAGCCGGCGACCACTACAAGTGCGTCTTCAACCGCGACCGGGTCTTTTTGGATCTGATAGACCGCCCCGGCATTGTGGACCTGGCCGAGAAGACCATGGGCGAGCAGTGCCATATCATCGGCGAGACCGCTTGGCGGTCGCGCCCCGGCCACGACGGCTGGGCGCCCCACGCCGACCAGGTCTGGGTCACGGTCCCCGAAACGAACTTTGAAGACCCCAGTTTCGAGCTGCCCGTCTATGTCTGCACCGCCCATTATTACCTCAGCGACATCCCCACTGAGGCCCACAGCCCCACCTACGTCATCCCCGGCAGCCACAAGTCTGGGCGCGGCATCGGATGGGGCGCGGACCTCAGCCCCTCCTGGCACGGTCAGTCGCTGGAGCCGGTCTTGGTGAAGGCAGGTGACGTGCTGTTTTTCCGCAGCGAGATCTGGCATTCGGGCAGCAAGAACACCTCGGACGAAACGCGCTATCTGCTGCAAGTGCATTATTCGCACCGCTTCATCAGCCAGAAGTTCTCGCCCTGGCCGTTCCCGTTCAGTCCCGAGATATTGGCGACCGCAAACGAGCGCCAATTGCGGCTGCTGGGGAAGCACCCCGAGTCGAGCTACGGGTGAGGGAAGGACCCCCGCCCCTCCATTTTTGTCCGGCTCCCCTCTCCCGCTTGCAGCCCCTCGTAGGAGCGGAGCGGGGTTAAGGGAGGAGTGGGGGGTGGGGGTCTGCGCGCGACGAAGCCCATCGGAGACCAAATGACTACTCGCTTCACTGCGGCGCTGGCGGCGGCACTGCTGGCCGCCGCCTTCCTCTTCACCGGCGCAAAGCCAAGCCGGGCCGCCGACCCGTTCATCCCCGCCGCTTACCTCTGGACGCAGGCATATGACGCCGACCTGAAGGGGTCGGCGGGGCTGGGCACCGGCGACTGGGCCGCTTACAAGGCGTGGCTTGGCGTGCCTGCCCTGGCTGTCGAGTCCGACGCGGGCTGGGGACCGGGCGACTGGTACGACTCTTCCCAGCACGTCAACTGGAACGCCGCCTGGGGGGCCATGCAGCAGCGGCAGGGCGCGGCCATGCCGGTCGTCATGCTCGGCATCGGCCAAATGCCCTCGGACCCCAACGGCAACGACTCATGGGACAAGAAGCTGGCCTGGGAAAACAAAACCTGGCAGCTCGAAGCTGACAACGACCCCGCCACCATGGCCTACTTCGCCACTTATGCCCAGGAACTCGACAAAGGCTCGATGGGCTTTGGGGCCTTCAAAGGGGCCATCATCCGGCTGGGCTACGAGTTCGACGGCGGCTGGAACCCCTTCGGCAACCTCAACGTCATGTCCAAAATGCCCGGCAACTACATTCAAGCGTGGCGCAATATCGTCAAGACCATGCGCGCCAACGATCCCAAGCACATCATCAAGGGATTCTGCTGGAACCCAACCGACGGCAGTGTCCAGATCAACCAGTTTGCCTACTACCCCGGCGACGAGTATGTGGACTACATCGCCTTCGACGAGTACGATTTCGGCTACAACGGCGATTATAAGGTCAGCGCCGACCAGCCCACCCAGGCCCAGCAGGACGCCGCCTGGAAGAACATGGAGCTGCCCCGTATCAACCGCTTCGCCGATCTCTCGCGCGCTCACGGCAACAAGCCCATCATCGTCGGCGAGTGGGGCCTGTGGCAGCTTGGCGATAAGAGCCACCCGAGCGGCGGCGACAACCCCTCCTACATCCGCCGGATGCACGATTGGATGGCGGACCCCAAGAACCACGTCTATTTGGAAGTTTACTTCGAGACGCCCTCCGACGGCGTTTCCCAGCTCTGGCCCGGCGGCAAGAACCCCGCCTGGCGGCACGGCACGACGTTCCCCAAGTCGGCGGCCCTGTACCGGACCCTGTTCGGGGCGGCCTCCTACGCCAAGCCCGCTGCCAAGAAGCCGGTCGCTAAAAAGCCCGTCGCTAAAAAGCCCGTCGCTAAAAAGCCCGTCGCTAAAAAGC
>JANOOM010000128.1:0-6013 GCA_031421335.1 Armatimonadota bacterium | reverse complement strand
GGAAGTGGCCGCTGAGACGGCCATTGAGATCAGACAAACAAGGTGACGCAGCAAGCTGCGGGGTATTGACATCCCGCTGAGAATAAATTCTCTCGCTCCGTGTCAGACCTGTCCAGGGGACAGAAGAGCAGCCACGGAGACCCACTCTCGAAACCCGTCCCCTTGTCCCTTGGACAATTCTGCGCGTAGCGAGTGAATTCATTCACTCGTCTGGAGTCGTACCGCCCGTTCTGGCCAGGCCGCACTTGTCTTGTCTCACGCCCTCATTTGAACTTCCATTTCCCCCAAAGCGGGGGCGTCAGCTCGGCCTCGGAGGCGAGGTCGGAGACCAGCCCGGACGCCTTGTTGTGCCAGTAGACGCGCTGCAAGGTCTGGAACCCGTTGCCGCGCAGGATGCCGACGTCGCCCCGAATCTCCAGGCCGGCGGCGGGACTCAGGCCGAGCAGCGCCAGCGGTACGGACAGGACGTAGTCGCCGCCCGACCCGGCCAGCGTCACTGCCGCGCTCACATCGTCCACGCGGTCCATCAGCGTTGTCTTGTTGACACCGGCCATGGAAACGAAGCGCACCGGGTCAAGGGTGCCGGGGACGCGCGGGCGGTACAGCACCGCCGCCGTCTTGCCGGAGACGCGCGTCACCAGCAGGCGCTCGCCGCCCGGCACGGCGTCCAGCATCAGGTCGAGCGCGCCGCCGGACTTGAACAAGTTCTGCATGGCCTCGGGCCGGCTGTCCAGAAGCCCGCCGTCGCCCGTCTTGAAGGCGGCATAGAGGCGGCCCTGCGACACGGCCAGGGCGGCCGACGTGTGGTTGTCGATGGGGACAAAGCCTTTTTCGGGCCAGTCGCCGAGCTTGCCGGCGCCTTGGGCGGGCGGGGCCGGGCGCAGGGCCACGGTGAGCGGACCCTGCCCGGCGTCCTGGTCATGCTGGCGCTCGGCTTCGCGGGCGGCGAAGTAGCTCTGAGCGGCCGTCAGGTCGGCGGCCGTGAGCGTGAGCGGGCGGGTCGGCAGGCGCCGGATGCCCTCCAGGCCCTCCGTGCTGAGGAGGCAGCCATTCCCCTGGAGATAGATTTTGCCGTCCACCGCCGTCTGCATGATCGCCGGGAAGAAACACTCTTCTTGAAGGCTCAGGCCATTGACGCTCATGCCCCGGACCGCTTCGGGCGCGTTCCAACCTTTGGAGCGGCTGTCTTGGAAGAGCGTGGCGACGAATAGGCCGTCCTGGGTGAACAAGTAGACGTTGCCCTTGTTGCCGTTGATGGCCCAGAGCGGCCCGGCGTCGGACCCCCTGGGTGTGACCAGGCCGCCCAAAAGGCGCGTCGTCCCGATCAGCTCACCGGGCCGGTCCGGCATCGGGGCATCGTGCGAGGGGTGCAGGCCCGGCCACAGGGACGGGTACTGCCACAGGGCGACGCCGTTGCGGCTGCCACCGACGCCGTCGGCGGAAAAGGGTTTGGGGGCGGTCGTCTGCACCACCCATCCGTCCGTGCCCACCAGCGCCTGGCCCATGCCGGTGGAAGCCTCGGGCTGTGCGTTGCTCGACAGTACCCGGCCCGCGTCCAGAGCGTAGCGCGGGGCGCCCGACGCGGTCCAAGTGACGGGGGCATAGCGCACCGCCGCGCCGCCGACGCGGGCGGCGACGAAGGACAGGTCGGAAGCGACCGTGACTGCCCCGGTGTCGGCTTGGCGCATAACGACCTCGCCCGGCTGCACTTTGCCGTCCCCGTTCAGGTCGTTCCAGACGAACAAAGCAGCGTTGTGGGCGGCTCCCTCACCGTACCACCAGCCGTCCGCGCCTGGGTCCGCGCCTTGGGGCCAGCGGGAGCGGAAGGGCAATGTCTTCAAGAGGGGCCAGTCGTTGGCCCGGCCCAGGGCGGCGACGCCTTTGGCGACGCCGTTCGGCTGCATCTCCCACAGGATGGCGGCGGCGGCCCCGTTCGTGCCGTTCGTCGTGTAGCAGTTCGTCACATACTGGTGACCATGCGCGTACAGCGGAGTCATCGGGGCGGTGTCCACATCGTCGCCCAGCGCGGGCGTGTCGGCGACCCCCATGCGATAGTAGACGTCCACAGGCTTGGCCGTCCCCGTCTTCCAGTCCAGCTTCAGGGTCATGCCGTCATAGTGAAACCGCGTCCGGTCGGACGGGTCGAGCGTGCCGCCGCCGCCATACTTGTACGGACCGTAGTAGGCGTGGAGCAGGGCGCCGGTGCGCGAATCCCACACCGAAACGCGCTTGGGCTGGTAGTTGTTTTCGGCCACCCACAGCCGGCCGCGGTCGTCCAGGGTCAGGCCGGCCGGGTCGTTCATGTGAGCCGCGTCATAGAGTCCCTGCGCGGGCTTGCCGGGCTTGCCGATGACGCGCAGCAGCTTCCCAGACGGCGAAAAGACCTTGACCTGGTGGCTCGCCCCCCGGTCGGTGATGTAGCAGAAGCCGCGCGCGTCGAGCACGATCTGCTGCGGGTCTTCCAGGCCGGTCGCCACAATTGTTTCCGCACCGGGCAGCGCGCGGGCCGGGCTGTCATACAGGGTCAGGGCGTCCATGCTCCACGGGTGGTCGCGCACCGCGCCGGTCTGGACGATCTTGAAGAAGCGGGCCGTGACGCGCGGGAATGCGGCGGCGGCGATGCCCACGCGAGCATTGTCCGGCCCGCTCTCCTGGCCCTCGCTCGAGGCGACCGGGTGGCCCCAGTTCCGCCCGTCGCGCGAGACATAAACATCAAACTTGCGCGGGAATTCTGAAGACGAGGCCGTCAGGAGGGAAAGCGCGGAGAAGGGGCGCGGGGCGCCGAGGTCCGCCTTGAACGACTGGCCGGGTGCCTGCGCGGCGCCCGTCGTCCAGCGCGTGCCGGCCTTGACCCCCAGCAGGCCCGGCGTGTCCAGGGCTGCCCCGAAGTCCGAGCCGGGCGCGAGGCCCACGCCGCTCCGCAGCCCGGCGGGCAGGGCGACGCGCACGAGCCGCGTCCCCGACAGCGCCAGCAGGCGGCCCGAATCGTCGAAGGCCAGCCCGCGCGGGTCGGCAAGCACGGCGACGCCCAGCGCCCGATGGGCGGATGCGTCCACGAATAAGATCTGGTGCATCTTCGGCAGGCTGACCGCGACCAGGCCATTGCGGGCGGCGACGCCGCCGACAGCGGCCAGCGGCGAGGAAGCATTCCAGGCCCCCCCGCCGCCGGGGAACTTCCAGGTGGGGGAAAGCACGGGCCGGTCGTCCCCCGACCCCATCCGGGTGTCGCGCGGGGCGCCCGCCTTGTTGGCCGTCATCACCAGAGCATGGAGACGCACCTCGTCGGCCCAGGCCGAGGCGGTGTAAGCGTAGACACCCGACACGCGCCCCGCGCCGGCGTCGCGGGCGAGGAACGGGGCGCCGGTCCAGACGCCGCCGATCCAGAACTGCCCGTAGCGCTTGCGGCCGGTCTCGTCCAGCCAGGCCAGCCCGCTGCCACCCTCGGTGACGTAGGAACCGACCAGCACGCGCCCGCCGGGGGCGCCAGCGCCCGGCCCTTTCTTCGCGTCTTTCTCCGGGATGAACAGGGCGGCTTGGGGCGGGGTGTGGTTGGCGAGCCAGCCCGCCGCCTTGTCGGCGGTGTCCCAGCCGGGATCGCCGTGCGTGTAGGGCATCATCTCGTAGCGCACCGTGATGGCGGGGCGCACCAGGCCGCGCACGGCATAGCGGCCTGGCGGGGCGAGCCGCCCCGGCACGTCATAGATGCCATGCCGGGCGGCGTCCGGGTCGCGCCCCAAATCGTCCAGCCCGTCCCAGTAGGCCGTATTGGGGCCGGCAGGGAAGAGGGTCTCGCTGACGAGGTTTCGGACTCTTTTCCCCTGGGCGTCCTCAATGACGAGCGTGACGAAGCCGGCCTTCGCCAGCGTGAACGGGACGGCGATGGGCGGGGGCGGCGCGGGGGCCTGGCCGCGTCCGGCCCCGGCAGCGAGGATGAGTAGGCCGGCCAGCAGGCACGAAAGCGGGGCACAGGAGAGAAGGGGCTTCATGCACCCATTGTAAACGAGGCGCGCCTTTGTGTCAAGTGCGCGGGGTGTGCAGATATCTGCCGACGGCCTCTCAGCCCCAGGCGCCGCGGTCGGCCCTGCGCGGGCTGCTCCAGACCTTCTTCGGCGGCAGCCTTTCGGGGGCGGTCAAGACCTTCCTGTCCGATGAAGACGCCGACTTGACCGAGGCCGAGCTTTCCGAATTAGCCGCGCTCATTGACCAGGCCCGCGCCGGGGCGCAAGGAGACAAGGCCGATGCTTAGTCTGGGTGTGGGCCACTGGCTGCCCCTTCTGCTCGACATCGCCCTGAAAAGCGCCTTGGTGTCGGCCCTAGCCCTAGCCGCTTTGGCGGCCCTGCGCCGCGCCCCGGCGGCGACGCGCCACCTCGCTTTGCTGGCCGGCCTGGGCGTCCTCCTGGGCCTGCCCGCGCTGATGGCGCTTCTGCCCCGGCAGGCCCTACCGCTGACGGCGGGTGTCTCGGGCGGGTTTACAGGTTCTGTCACGGAGTCCACGGGGCTGAACCCCCGTTCTTTAAAGGTGCAAGTCCCCGCCTTCGCGGGCGAAGATTTCAAGAACACTCCTCTGCCCGCGCAGGCGGGGAATCGCTTTACCGAAGCACGGGGGTTTAGCCCCGTGGAACCCGTAGCTGAACCCGTGACCACCCAATCCCTACCTGCCCCGGCCCCACCCGTCCGGCCTGCGTGGCTCGCTCTGGCCTGGCTGCTCGGCGCGCTGGCCTGCGCGGGCCGGACATTGGCCGCCCAGGCGCGTGTCTGGCGGCTGACGCGACGCTGCCCCTCTCTCCCGCTGACAGCCCCTGAGGCGGCCGGTGCCACCCTGAAGGGCGGCCCGGCGGGGACGCCGCCCATGGTTTGGGGCTGGCCCCGCGCGACCCTCCTGCTGCCCCCCGAGGCCGCTGTTTGGCCCGCCACCCGTCTGCGGGCCGTCCTGCTGCACGAGGCCGCCCACGTCCAGCGGCAGGACTGGCTGACCCAGACGCTCACCCAGGCCGCCCGCGCCGACGCCGCCCCGGGCGCCCAAGGCCCAGGCCGCTCCGCCACACACTCAACCCATTCAGCAAGCCACTCAGACAGGAGTTCCCCCCATGACGCCCCGCATCACCCTCAAGCCCATGCTACTGAAAGTGGCCGCATTCACTGCGCTGGCCGCCGGCCTGACACCGCCCGCCCCGACGGGGACAACGCTTTTGCCCTCCAGATTCATCTGGCCCGGTTGGGCGGCGCCCAAGAGATCACGGCCCGGCGCACCTTAAAGAAAGGGGAGACGCTGGTGCTGGTCAATCCGCTTCCGGCGAGGCCGGCCGCGAAAGGCCACTACTCCCTGCTGTTCGTGACGCCGACAGGGGTAGCAGGGCCGGACCCGGCACAGCAGTAGATAGATGTGGGGGCGCAGCAAGCAGCGCCCCAACGGTAGCATCTTCGCCCGCGAAGGCGGGGGCTTGCTTTTTCACAGCACGGGGGTTCAGCCCCGTGTAAAGGCGCCCCGGCACATGTAGGGGCGCCGCTTGCCGTGCCCTCTTTCGTGTCCCCTATGCCCCCAACGCCCCCTCCAGGAACGCGAACGCGCCCGCGCCGTGGAACTGGTGGCCCCCCTCGAACGCCTCCGCCCCGAAGCGCTCGGGGGCGCCGAACGCCTGGTAAATCTCGCGCGCCTGGGCGACTGCCTGCTCGAAGGCGGCGAAGGGGAAGATGGGATCGGCGCGGCCGCTCTCGGCGAACAGGGCGCGCGGGGCGACGAGGGCGGCGAGGTCCGGCATCTCGGCCAGGCGCAGCAGGCTGGGGACGTAGTTATCCACGCAGTGGTCTATCGAGAGGATGGAGGCCTGGAAGGTGTTGAAGTAGCCCGCGACGATGCAGGCGCGGACGCGCGTGTCCCAGGCCGCCGTGAACAGGGCGGCCAGGCCGCCACCGGAGATGCCCAGCACGGCCAGGCGGGCCGGGTCCACGACGTCGGTCCGGGTCTCCAAGTAGTCCAAAGCGCGCACGCAGTCCCAAACGCGCCACCCGGCC
>JANOOM010000127.1:0-6803 GCA_031421335.1 Armatimonadota bacterium | reverse complement strand
CTTGCCGCTGTCGCCGTAGTGCTTGGAGACGTGCTCCGCGTGGAGCAGGTCCGTCGCCTTCAGGGGTGTCGCCGAAACTGTCATGCTTAGACTCCTGCCTTTAGTCTACCCTAACCAGGAGCATTCAGTTCTTCTGAAGGGCGGTTAAAACCGCGCCCACAAAATCACAAAGTCCACCTCCGTGGACTAAGATTAGATCAATGACTGAACTGAAGTCTTAACCTGCGGAGGCAGGTTTCGTGCCTTTGTTGGCGCGGTTTCAACCGCCGGCAAAAATCCAATGCCCCCGCCACACCAATCGCTCATCCCAATCGGAACCGGGCTTCGCCCAGCGCGTACAGCGGCTTCCAAACGAACCGACTCAGCAGCACCACATAAGCGGACATGACGGCGATGCCGAGGATGATCTGCGGCCAGTCTCCCCGATTTGTCGCCTGCGCGACATACGCGCCAAGGCCCTTTGCTTCCAGATGATTTGTTCCCCATGACGCCACCTCGGCCACGATGCTGGCGTTCCACGCCCCGCCCGCCGCCGTCAGCGCGCCCGTCACCCAGGCCGGATAGATGGCGGGCAGGATGAGTGTCCGCCACAGCATCCATCCGCGCAGCCGGAACACCAAGGCGGCTTCGCGCAAGTCGCCCGGCACGGCGGACGCCCCGGCGATGACGTTGAACAGGATGTACCACTGCGTCCCCAGGGTAATCAAAAGCACGCTCCCCCAGTTCAGGCTGATGTGGAGCTTGATGAACACCAGAACGGCGATCGGGAAGATGAGGTTGGCTGGGAAGGAGGCCCCGATCTGCACCAGCGGTTGGGCGATGCGGGCCAGACGCGGCGAGAACCCGATGGCGACCCCGATGGGCGTCCAAACCAGCGTCGCGAAGATCACCATGACGGCGACCCGCAGGAATGTCAGCAGGCCCAGATAAACCACATGCCCGGCCTCGCCCCAAGACAGAGCGCCCCGGACCTCGCCGATGCCCCGGAACAGGCCGTAAGCGATGAAAACGGCGATGCCGCCCAGCAGCACGATCAGGAAGGCGCGCTTGACCACCATCGGGACCGGCCTGATGCTGGTCAGGGCCGCGCCGCGCGCCAGCAGTCCCCCCACCGCTTGACCCGCCGGGGCCAGGGCGCGCTGGCCCACCCAGGCAAGGCCCGCCGAGTGCCGCAGCAGGTCCAGCACGACAGAAGTCGGTTCGTTGGCCGAGTCGGTCTGCTCGAATTTGAACTTCTGCGACCAGGCCACGACCGGCCGCCAGAAGAGCTGGTCCACCAGGACGACGATCAGAATCATGGTCACGATCGCGCAGGCGACGGCGCGCGTGTCCCCCTTCTCGACGGCCGTCGCCATGTACGACCCGATGCCGGGCAGCTTGAAGTTGTTGTTGAGGACCGAGATCGCCTCCGAGGCGGCCAGAAAGAACCAGCCGCCACCGAAGCTCATCATGCCGTTCCAGACCAGCCCGATCATGCTGAAGGGCACTTCCAGCTTGACGAACCGCTGCCACCAGGTGAGCTGATAGACGATCGCCGCTTCGCGCAGCTCCTTGGGGATGGTGCGGAGCGACTGGTAAAAGCTGAACGTCATGTTCCACGCCTGCCCCGTGAAGATGGCGAAGATGCTGGCGCACTCCAGCCCCATCAAGGAGCCGGGGAACAGGGCCATAAAGCCGGTCACGGTGATGGAGAGGAACCCCAAAACGGGCACCGACTGGAGGATGTCCAGCAGCGGCACCAGCACCTTCTGAGCGTGCTTGTTGTAGGCGGCGACGTAGCCGTAGACGAGGGTGAACAGGATGCTCGCGCCGAAGGCGAGGAACATCCGCAGCAGCGACCGGGCCGCGTAGCCCGGCAGGGCGGCGGGCGAGAGGTCAATGCTGAGGGTGCTGACGGGCGTGAAGGGCGCGTGCATCTGGTGGGCCAGCCGCAGCACGCCGATGAGCAGCCCGAAGACTGCGACGAAGAGGACCCCGTCGCGCCACCCCAGGCGCAGTGCGGCGCGGACGGACTGCGGGGCGTATGTCAGAGGCATGCCCCATTATAGCACGGAACGGACGGCGAAAAAGAATCGAAAAAGAAAGTGTAAAATATACACTTTGTCGTATTTCCGAGGTATAGTGTTCTTGTAAATCAAACACTATAGACCGGAGGCACAAGAAATGCAGGTGGAACTTCTCATCATTGACCCTCAAGTGGACTTCTGCGATCCCCAAGGCGCGCTCTACGTCCCCGGCGCCGAGGCCGACACGGTGCGGCTCGCCCACATGGTCCGGCGGCTGGCCCCGAAGCTCGACGACATCCACGTCACGCTCGACTCGCACCACTTCGTGGACATCGCGCACCCGATCTTCTGGAAGGACAGCGCGGGCGATCATCCCGCCCCCTTCACCATCCTCAGCGCCCCGGACGTCGAATCGGGCCGGTGGACCACGACCAAGCCGGGCATGTACCGGCGCGCATTGGCCTATGTGCAGGCACTGGCAAAGCACGGCCGCTACCCGCTTTGCATCTGGCCGCCGCACTGTCTGATCGGCAGCGCGGGCCACGCCGTCATGCCGGACCTGTTCGTGGCCCTCGGTGAGTGGGAGCAGCGCTTCGCGGTCGTAGACTACGTCACCAAGGGCAGCAATATCTGGACCGAGCACTATTCGGCCATCCAGGCGGACGTCCCCGACCCCGCTGACCCCAGCACGCAGATCAACACGGCCCTGATTCAGACCTTGATGAAGGCGGACATGGTGGTCGTGGCGGGCGAGGCCGGCAGCCACTGCCTGGCCAACACCGTCAAAGACCTCGCCAACAACTTTGGCGATGACAGCCTGGTCTCCAAGATCACGCTGCTGATCGACGCCACCAGCCCCGTGCCGGGCTTCCAGTCGTTCCAGGACGACTTTTTGCGCGAGATGACCGGGCGCGGCATGAAGCTGTCCACGACGACGGAGTTCTTGGCGTGAGCGCGGTTCACGGGTCTGAAAGTTTCAGTGGGGTAAGGTTTCAGTGGGGTAACCCCCGTGCTGTAATAAAGCAAATCCCCATGTACGTCTCATCTAAAAGGAACCACGACTATGCCCGTCCTCACAAGCACCAACGATCTGCGGCAGGCGGCCCTGCCGACGAACGGCTACGGCTACTCGGCCACACGCCTCGACGACCTCGGGGCCGCCGAGTACACCCTCGTTTCCATCGTCTGCGACGCCAGCGGTAGCGTCGCCGCCTTCCAGGGCGAATTAGAGAACGCCCTGAAGAGCATCGTCCAGGCATGCCAGTTCAGCCCGCGCGCCGATAACCTCTTGCTGCGCTTGGTCTCATTCGACGACGCCCTAAAGGAGCTGCACGGCTTTAAACTCTTGGAGCGCTGCAACCTGACCGACTACGACGGTGTCCTGCGCGTCGGCGGCTCGACCGCCCTCTATGACGCCGCCGAGAATGCCGTCAGCGCCACGGCAGATTACGCCCGGCAGCTCGGGGCCAGCGACTTTGCAGCCAACGCCCTCGTGTTCGTCCTGACCGATGGCATGGACAACGTTTCGACCCTGACGGCCCGCCATGTCAAAGAAGCCCTGATGCGGGCCGTCGCCGAGGAGGCTTTAGAGTCCATGCTCTCGGTCTTGATCGGCGTCAACATCGCCGACCGGTCCGTCGGCGGCTACTTGCAGGACCTCAAAACGGACGTCGGGTTCACGCAGTACGTCGAGATCGGCAGGGCCGACGCCAAGACACTGTCCAAGCTCGCCGACTTCGTTTCGCGCAGTATCAGCGCCCAGAGCCGCTCGCTCGGGACCGGCGGCGGGTCGCAGTCGCTGACGTTTTAAGAGGGGTGGGGGCCGTCTTCCCCCCAGGAGACACACCCATGAACAGTGACTGCGCCTTCGCCATTGGCAGGGCCCACCGCGTCTGCCAGGACTACGCCGTCGCCGGCGGGGGTGATGACGGCGTGAGCGCCTTCGTCCTACTCGCCGACGGCTGCTCTTCTTCACCCGACTCGGACATTGGGGCGCGGCTCTTAGTCAAAGCCGCCCAGCGCTTCCTGCCAAGCCCGTCCGCCGGCGACGGCGAGTGGGAGGCCGCCCACAACGCGGCCCTCCGCTGCGCCGCCCAGGTCGCCCAGGATTTGGACCTGCACTTGAACTGCCTGGACACGACTCTGCTGACGATCACGGCCTCGGGCGGCGCATTCGCCGTCAACTGCTGCGGGGACGGCATCGTCGCGCTGGGGCGGTCGGACGGGGGGCTGGAAGTCTACGCCGTTTCCTATGCGGCCAGCTACCCGAACTACCTCAACTACCGTCTGGACGACGGGCGACGCGCGCAGTGGGAGTTGCAGCCGGGCAACGAGAAGCGCATCACGCACTGGACTCTCGGGGCGGACGGCATGACGAACGAGGCTTCCTGCCTCAGCCGCTGCGCTTGTGAGACGTGGGCGGGAACGGCGGACGAGTACCGCTTCGCCGCCGTCCTGAGCGACGGCGTCCAGTCATTCACCGAGACGTGCGAGACCGACACCTCGCGGTCGCCCCGCCCGGTCCCGCTGGCGGAGCTTTTGCCCCCCCTGCTCGCCTTCAAGGGCAGCCGGGGCCAGTTCGTCCAGCGCCGCGCTGCTTCCTTCTTCAAGGAGTGCCACACGCGCCGCCTCTCGCACGGCGACGACTTCTCGCTTGGCGTGGTGTGGATGTAGAACCCCCCCCGTCGCTGTCGCGCCGACCCACCCGAACCGGGAGGGTGGGGTGAGAAGGTGGTCGGGTGGTGGGGCGGGATGAGTGGGAGGGCTGGGAGTCAAAGGGGGCCATCAGGAGGCAGTTAAGAGCCATCCAAGAAGTGATGTCAACCCGAGGAAACCGCCCGATGACCTTCCCGCCGCCCCTCCCGTTTCGGGAGGGGAAGCCGCGTAGCGGCAGGGGTGGGTTCCGCTCCCAAGGAGATCTCATGGACGTATATGTGCAGGGGAAAAAGGTGCGACTCACCCAGGCCGAGTTCAGAGCACAAGGCGGCCAGGGCGCCGTCTACGTCAAAGACGGCACCGCCTATAAAGTCTACGCCGATCCGGCCCACATGATCCCGGCTGCCAAGATCGCCGCCCTGTCCGCGCTCGCCCTCCCCGACATCATCAAGCCCCAGGACGTGCTGACGGACGCCCGGCGCGCCCCCGTCGGCTACACCATGCCCGGCATCGCCGGCGGCTTCGTGCTCTGCCAGACGTTCCCACGAGCGTTCCGGGACCGCGAGGGCCTGACGCCGGATTTGACGCTCGGGCTAGTCCGCAAACTCCAAGAGGGCGTGGCCCATGTCCACGCGCAGAACATCTTGATCGTAGACTTGAACGAGATGAACTTCCTCGTGGACCCCGCGTTCCAGCGCGTCTTTTTCCTCGACGTGGACAGCTACCAGACCCCACTTTTCCCGGCCACCGCCCTGATGGAGAGCGTCCGGGACCGGCATGCTTCGGCCTGGAATGAGGGCACGGACTGGTTCTCGTTCGCCGTCGTCTCGTTCCAGATGTTCGTCGGCATCCACCCATACAAGGGCAAGCACCCGGCCCTGAAGACGCTGGACGAGCGCATGGACCACAATGTCTCCGTACTGCACCCAGACGTGTCGGTCCCCGCCGCCTGCCTGCCCTTCGGCGTCATCCCACGCCTTTGGCGCGACTGGTATCACGCCGTTCTGGACCGCGGTCAGCGCTGCCCGCCGCCGCGCGGCCTAGTCGCCGCCGTCTTCCTGCCCGCGGCGCAGGCACAGCGGATGGTGGGCAGCGGCCTGCTCCACATCGAGCATAAACTAGACTGTGATGGTGCCATCGTCTCGTACATAGTAAATATCATCGTGACCACGACCGCCGTCTACGTCAATGGCCGCCGGCTGGCGGACGCCGCGCCGGGGACGAAGATCGGTCTCTCGGCGCTTAATGGCCTGCCCGTCGCCGCCACATTAGAAAAGGGCCGGGTGCGCCTGCTGGATCTGACGCGCGGCGTATCCATCCCCTGCGACATCGCCGCCGAGCAGCTCACGGCCGCCGGGGGCCGCTTGTATGTCAAGCATGGCGCGGCCCTGGTCGAGATCGGCTTCCTAGAACTGCCGAACCGCCTCCTGCCGCAGATCAAGACCGTCGGTGCGGTCCTGGAGAACGCGACGCAGCTCTTCGAGGGTGTTGCCCTGCAAAACCTGCTCGGGGCCTGGTACGCCTCCCTGCTGGCCGGGCGCGGCCTGTGCCATCAAGTGCGGCTCGCCGAACTCGACGGTGCGCTCGTCCTGGACGCCCGGCTCCTGGGCAACGTCCTGATGGTGGTTGCGGCCCGCGCGGGCCGCTACGAAAAGCTGGTCTTCCGCTTCGACCAAGACTTCGGCGCCCACGACGTCCGCGTCATTGGCGACGCGGCCGGGGCGGGCCTGAACTTCGTCGTGCTGAGTAATGGCGTCTGCCTGCATCTCAGCGACCGCGACGAGCTTGAGGTCTTCCCTGTCAAGAAGGGTGCGTCGGGCCTGAAGGTGATCGCCGACGCGGCCCTGGGCGGCGACTGCCTGCTGCTCCACGACGGCCCGCAGGCCCTGCTTGCGCGCGGCGGCGTGCTGTCGGGGTTTGCGATGCGGTGAGACTCTACGGCCCCCCACGCTGCCAATCTTGCGGGAGACGGGGTGAAGCCGAGTGAATTTATTCACTCGTCTGCACCCGCGCTTATCCTGGGCGCGGCCTCCTAGCTATGCCGACCGGCGCATCTTTTGGGTAAACTGCCTCCAAAGGAACACCATGCCCATCCAATCCCTGCTCGACAGTGACCTCTACAAGTACACAATGCAATTGGTC
>JANOOM010000126.1:0-11338 GCA_031421335.1 Armatimonadota bacterium | reverse complement strand
CCTCCCAGTCATCCCGCCCCACCCCCCGAATACCTTCTCACCCGACCCTCCCGCTTCGGGAGGGTCGGCACTTGTGCCGGGGTGGGTTCTCGGGCCGGGGTGGGTTCTCAGGCCAAGGTCGGTTCCTACCTGTGCATCCCTTTGAGCAGCACGGCGACCTCGTGCGGCGAGCCGGCGACAAGCCCCGAGATCACCGAAGTCAGCAGCGGGATGACGGCGATGACCACGACGAAGCCCACCAGCACCTTGACCGGCATGCCGACATAGAAGACCTGCATGGAGGGCATCGCCCGGTTCAGGAAGGCGAATGCGATGTCCGTCACCATCAGAACGGCGGCCGCGGGGGCGGCGATCTGGAGGCCCGCCACCAGCATGCCGAACGTCAGGTCCGTGAACACGCCGGTCAGTTTCGTCACCGAAACCTGGGCGACCGGCAGCGCGACGAACGACCGCTCCAAAGCGGCCAGCAGCAGCCAGTGACCATTCGCGATCAAATACAGCACGATGGCGTAGCGGTACTGGAAACTCGCCATGGGCGAGACAGTCTCGTTGAACTGCGGGTTGAAGGTGGATGCCTGCGTGAACCCCATTTGGTAGTCAATCAGGCCGCCCCCGATCCGCACGGCGACGAAAACCAGCGACACGACCAGCCCGATCATCAGGCCGATTAAGGCCTGCCCCAGAAGGACACCGGCCATTCCGAAAGCCGTGGCGGGGACGGTCTGGGTCAGCGTCGCCTTGACCAGGGGCAGCAGGACCAGCGACAAAACGCCGGCCAGCCCCGCCTTCACCTGAGCGGGGATCTCGCGGCTGCCGAAGACGGGGGCGGTGACGAACAGCGAGGAAACGCGGACGAAGACCTGCAAGAAGGCCCAAAAGGAATCGGAGGAGAAAGCAGCGAGGTCGAACATGGGAAATGGCGCCTGCTACCGCAAGACCGTCGGCAGGCTGAGGAACAGCCCGGACGTGAACCCGACGATGGTGTGCAGCATCCACGGCCCCAGCACGACCAGGGCCAGGACGAGGACGAGGATCTTGGGCACGAACGTCAGCGTCTGCTCCTGGATCTGCGTCACGGCCTGGAACAAGCTGACGATGACGCCGACGACCAGCGACAGCACCAGGATGGGCAGGGACAGTTGCAGGGCGACCAGGATCGAGCGGCGGGCCAGGTCCATCGCTTGTAGTTCGTGCATGGGTTTCTCCGAGGGGCTTATACCATACTTGTACGGGGAAGCCCAATGGAGAATGTGTGGCGGGCGGGGTGAGGGGTACTAGGGGACTGGGACTGACGGTTGCTCCTGCGCCTTAGGGCTCGTGGTCGTCAACTTGTCCAGTCACACGCAAGCCGGGAGCATCCCGAAACGTGTAGTGCTTGGCCCGGCTATCGAGGAAGCCTTTTGCATCAGTTCCGGCATCAGCAAAAACGCGCTCGGTTTCGTCAGGATTGAACTCGACATGGAGCGCACATTCCAGGCCGAAGAAAGTGAAGCGTAGCTGTTCACCGATGATGAAGACTGCTTCCGCTCTAGCCATTCTGTTGCACCCCTGTTTGCGTCTCAGTGTCGATTATACCTCTGAAAGAAGGGTTTGGTCTGATAGCCCTGCCGCGTCGTCAACAAGGCAGGACATTGAGTGACCCGCGCGGAAGCTACGCGAACGATGAACACAACGCTCCTCTCAATCACCCTCTGTGCATTCCTGCTTGCCGGAAGGGCCGCCCCCGTCGAGACCTCCCAAAAGATTCCCCTCTCCCCGGCCATGGTCGTCAACGAGACGGGCTTCGGGGACGCGGGCAGGCTCGTGGACGAGCAGGCTTTGGCGGGAGACCCGCGCGGCGGGCACGGCGGCAAGCCGGCCTCGGCCTGGTTTCCCGAATGGACAGCCTGGCACTACCCGGCGCGGGCCTTCCTGGACCTGGGGCGGGCGTACCGGGTCTCGGACGTGTACGTTTATGATGGGGAGGGGGCGGGCCATGTCACTGTTTCGGCGGGGAGGCCGTTCCAGTGGGCGGCGCTGTTCACGGACGACCTGAGCCACTATGGGGTCTGGAACGCGCACCCGGTCAGCGTCACGACCCGCTACTTAGAGGTTACGCTGGCGGACGCGGGGACGAAGGTGCCGGAGATCGTCGTTTACGGGGCGCCCGCCGGGCCGGCCCCGGCAGCGCCCGCGCCGGTCGTCCGTTCGCTGCCGACGATGGACCAGCTTATCGGCGTCAATGCGTTCATTGACGACCCTATTGACAAGATGACCGTCGGGGGCTTCGTCCGCGAGTACCACAACTGGGACTGGGACGAAGGGGACGGCAAAGCGTACCCCGGCTACCCGCGCAACGAGAACAAATGGGCGCCGAGCTACGGGGCGGGCGGCGGGTGGGACTTCGACGCTTATTACGCGCGGCTGAAAGCCGCCGGGGTCTCGGTCTGCCCGGCCCTTCAAGGCGGGGCGGCCTGGCTGCGCGCGGGCAAGTCGAACGACAAGCCCGTGTCGGCGGGTCTGTCCCCGACCGCGCCGGCCTCTTATGCGGCCCACGCCGACCACCTGTTCCAATACGCAGCCCGCTACGGCGCGGCCAGAGTATCGGACGGCAGGCTCAAACTAGCTGCGGACCAGCCGCGCTCTTCGGGCCTGGGCCTGGTGCGGTACTACGAGAACTGGAACGAGGAGGACGCCTGGTGGGGCGGGCGCGAAGCTTATTTCCAGCCCGAAGAGTTCGCGGCGATGTGCAGCGCGGACTACGACGGCGACTTGGGGCGAATGGGGCGCACCATCGGAGTCAAGAACGCCGACGTGGGCGCGAAGCTTGTCATGGGCGGGCTGGCGGGGCTGAACCTGGACTACGTCCGCACGATAAAGGCGTGGGCGGACGTCAACCGAGGCGGCGTCTTCCCCGGTGACGTCCTGAACTTCCACCACTACAGCAACAGCGGGGGCGAGCAGCAGAAGGGCCAGGTCGGCATCAGCCCGGAGGCGGACGACCTACGCGGCAAGGCGGCGGCCCTGGTGGATTACTGTCGTCACGCCTTGCCGGGGAAAGAAGTCTGGGTGACGGAGTTCGGCTATGATACCAACCCACACTCACCCCAGCGCGCCCCCGCGATCGGCGGCTACTCGACGGAGGAAGTCCAGGGACAGTGGCTTCTACGATCCTACCTCGCCCTGGCGGCGGCGGGTGTGGACCGGGCGGCGATGTTTATGCTGCGCGACGTAGACGCCTCCGACGCGACGCAGTTCTCCAGCAGCGGGCTGGTGACCGAGAAGGGGAAATGGGAGCCGAAAGCCTCCTGGTTTTACGTCCACACTTTGCGCGACCGTCTGACCGGGATGCGCTTTGCGGGCGAACAGGCATCGGGGAACCAGGCATCGGGGAACGCGGCGGTGAAGGTGTACCGCTTCAAGAGCGCGGTGGGGCCGGGCGGGGCGTATGTTGTCTGGCGCCCGACCAGTGATGGCGCGGCACCAGTTCCCTTCATGCTGACAGCTGGAACCGGGGTGAAAGCCGCAACATTAGTCACGCTGGTCAAAGGCAAGCCGAGCGGGACAGCGACGTTTCTGCCGCTGATGGCGGGCCGCGCGACGTTTGCGGTCTCCGAGTGCCCTCTCATCATCCTCGTGAATCGCCTACCGCCTCTTTCGCCGCGTCCGCTGTCTGGCGCGGCGGCGCGGGGGGCGGCGCGTAGAGGTTATTGAGGGCGGCGATGCCGGCGGCGTCGAAAGACTGCTTGACCCGGCGGCGCAGCTCGCGGGCAACGATCCACTGGTCGCCGGGCGGGGTCCGTAGAGTCAGCCGCAGTGTGACACTGAGGTCGGTGAACGAGTCCACGCCGAGCAGGTCCGGTGGGGCCAGGACGCGGTCTGGCCACTCGGCAGCCAGCGCTTGGGCCGTTTCCAGCAGGAGGGCGCCCGCTTTATCCACGTCGTCATAGTAGGACACACCGACCTTGAAGTCCACCTGCGCCCAGCGGGCGGTGAGATTGGCGACCTCGGTGATGCCCCGATTCGAGATCGTAATCAGCCGGCCCGACATGTCGCGGATCTGGGTCGCGCGCAGGTTCAAGCGCTCGACGCGGCCTTCATATGCCCCAACCTGGATGGTGTCCCCCACCCCAAAGCGGTCGTCAGCGAGGATGTACAAGCTGGCGACGAAGTCCCGCAGGGCGTCCTGTGCGATGAAGCCGAGGGCGACGGTGACCAGCCCCGCCGAGGTCAGCAGGGCGGACAGGTTGACCCCAAGCCAGGCCGTCACGGTCAGCAGGCCCGAGAGCCAGATGACCAGGCCGCCCGCCACTTCGGCAACGCGGGCTAAAGTGACGCGGCGCTGGAAGGTCCGCTCGGTGCGCTCCTGGGCAGACAGGGTTTCGGGGATGGTGGGGAACAACCGCCGCAGGATGACCCCCCAGGTCCGCACCAGCACGGCCGCCGACAGACCCACCAGTAGGCACAATGTCAGCGGACGCCCCGCCCCAGCCAGCAGCAGCAGGTTCGCGAACCGGGTCTGCGGGAACAGGTCCAGGATACGGGACAAGAGGACGCCGGCGAGCAGCAGTTGGAACGGGATGCCGAGCCGGTTCCCCAGACGGGCGGCGAGGAGCCGGGCCAGCCCGTAGAGGACCATTCCTATCAGTAGATACAAGCCGGCCCGCATCAAGGCCCAGCGGCGGTACGCGGGCTGGCGCTCGCGTAGGGCCTGGAGGAAGGAGCGGTTGAGCGAGTCGGCCCAGGCCGACGCGAGCATCGCTGCGGGCAGCCCCGCATGATCGGCGTCGGCCTCGGTGACGGTCAGCAGCATCTTCCCGTCCAGCAGCAGGACGGTCTGGGCGTCGCGCGTCCCGACCGCCACCTGCGGCGGCTTGGCGGTCGCCTCATTCGCCGCGATGCCGCGCAAGGCTTCGGCCAGGCGCAGGTTGGCGAGGTCCGCCCGGTCCTGCGCCGACTGGTCGCCGAAGGTGTAGACGGGGAACAAGACGCGGTCGTTGAAGAGGACGAAGGCCGAGGGCGGCGGGGCGATCAGCACGGGGCGGGCGGGAGTCGTCGGCGCGGAGAAAGGCAGGGTCTGGGCGCGTGTGCTTGTTGCGAAGGCGAGCAGGAACACAAGAATCGTCAGACGGATGGACCAGGAGCGAAGGAACGAGTGAATGAATTTACTCGCTGGGACGGTCCTGTCCAGAGGACAGAAGACCAGAGGACAGAAGAAAGGAAAAGATACGCCGATGATCGTCGCCCTGTTCCACTGCCCCCTGGACAGGTCTGACGTGGAGCGAGTGAAGTTATTCACGCGTCCTTTCCGCCCTCTCCGCGGTGTCATCACCGTTCCCGGTAAACCGCCACTTGCATTGGCGTCTCCCAGACGGAAACGTGGTCGAGGATGGCACGCTCAAACGAGGTGTGTTTCAGCTCCAAGAAGACGTGCCGGGCGATATTCTCCGCCGAGGGCGAGATGCCCTCGAAGGCCGGCAGCTCGTTCAGATAGGTGTGATCTAGGGTTTCCAAAACGGCGTTGAACGCCTTCTTGACGTCCGTAAAGTCTACCAGCATCCCAAAGCTGTCCAGCTCGGTGCCGTGATAAGCGACCTCGATACGGTAATTATGGCCGTGCAGGCTCTCGCAGGGGCCGTTGTAATCGTACAAGCGATGGGCGCAGGCGATGGTCTTCTCGACGCGGACTTCAAACATGATGGGTTTCTACAGATCTCGTAAGTAGTGGTTGTGTTCATCTACTAGAATGACTTTGGGTGTGACGGCCTCGTCGGTGAGGACGAAAGCAGCGATGATCAGGATGTCGCCGGGGCGGGCCTTGTGAGCGCCCGCGCCGTTGACGCGGATCATGCCGCCGCCCGGCTCACCGGCCAGGGCGTAGGTCTCGAAGCGCTCGCCGTTGGTGATGTTCCAAACGTGGACCAGTTCGCCGGTCCACAAGTCCACGCGCTCCAGGAGGTCCTGGTCAACGGTGATGGAGCCAACGTAATTGACGTCGGCTTCGGTGACAGTGACGCGGTGGATCTTGCTTTTGAGTAGCTGTCGGAGGCGCATAGGTCGCTAGTGCCTCCCGCTCTTGCCAGCGAGCAGCGAGGGGGCGGGCTTGGCCGTTGGGACGCGGCTCTTGGTCTTGGGGCGCCGGGCGGCAGGGGCGCGACGGGCAGCCGGCTTGTCTTCCTTCTTCGCTTCCCGAGGCGCCGTCGCGGGCAGATCCGGGATCGGCACGGTGCGGTTCTCCAGGATGCGGCGGCGCATGGAAACCAGGCCGCCGAAGACCAGGAGCAGGGTGCCGATCCAGACCAGGTTGATCATAGGGCGCGTCGTTACTTCCAATTGGAACGCCTGCGAAGGCGGGCCGCTGTCTTCGCGCAGGGTCAGCGCGGCGGTCTCGTTCACTGCCCCAGCACCTGGATTTGCCTGGTCGCTGCTGCCGGCATTCATGCCGGCGAAGCCGACCAGCCAGCCGCCAGGCAGCTTGACCTCGGGCGACTTCGGGTTCGGGTTGCCCTTGTAGCGGATGAACTTCGGACTGACCATCGTGGTCACGCCCTTGTAGGTCACGCGCAGGATGGCGGACACGGGAAACACGTCGGGTATCTGGCCGGTCGCCCGAACGACGGCACCCATTGGGTTATCGAACCGCATGAACTCGACGGAATACGGGCCGACCTTCTTGACGTCGCCGAGCTTCAATTTGGGCTGATAGACCGGCGTCTTATAAAACTCGTCGGGGCCGTCCTTCAAGGCGAAGTACAAGTCGCCGCCGGTGTGGTGGACGATGGCGGGGTGACCGAAGATCTTCTTTTCGCCGCCCTCGACGGGGCGCAGGGCAAAGGGCAGGCGGGCGGTGAAGCGCTCCCGTCCGTCGCGCGAGGCGACATCGAAAAGCAGCTTGTTGTCCCGGTCGTTCTCCCAGTCGCTGGACATGCCCCGGTAGACCATCGTGTACGCGCCGTTCAGCACGGCGGACGGCCGGTTCTGGACCAGCAGCACGTCCGTGTCCTTCTTGACGAACGTGACCAGACACACGACGCCCAGCAGCAGCACGGCGGCCCCGATGTGCGACAGCACGCCGCCGATGGTCCAGGGCGAGGCGCCGCGCGCGCCGCCCTTGGACGGGAACAAGCGGCGCAGGAGCAAGAGGTTGGAAATGACCGCAAAGATGGAGGCCGTGAACAGCAGCAGCTGCGGGATGAGGTGTCCACGGTCCAGCGGCGTGCCCAGATACTTGCTTCCCGCTACGAAGGCCCCGGCGGCCAGGACGGACAGGCCGTAGCTCCAAACCAGCTTGCCGCCATCCGGCCCGCCGCGCCCGCGCCAAGCCAGGTGCGGCCCGATGCCCATGCCCAGGGCTAGCAGAACGGCGATGGGGAACAAAGCTTTGTTGTGGTAGTCTTCGCGGACCGCGCCCTGGAAGTCGGCGATGTGCAACTTGACGCCCAGCCCGGTCAGCAGCGGCGCGGACAGGCCCAGTGCAGCGATGAAGCCGCACAAGGTCAGCACGACGACGGCCATGGTGAAGCCGAACTCGCGCGACTGGATATCCTCGGTGGTCGTTTCGGCCTTGGGAATGGATTTGGACCGCCAAAGCAGTGCCCCGACCGAGACGACGACGGCGACGACGAGCGCGCCGAGCAGGACGTTGTTGGCCGCGCCGCCCAGTGTGGAAAACGAGTGGACGCTGAACTTGTCCAAAACGCCGGTCCGGGTCAGGAAAGTCTCATACAGCGCGCCCGAAAGCGGCAGCAGGGCGAATAACAGGGTCGGCTTGGAGAAGCCGCCCCGGATGCGCTGGATCTGGGCGGCGTGCAGGAAGCCCAGAATGCCCATCCAGGGCACGAACGGGCCGTTCTCGACGGGGTCCCACTCCCAGAAACCGCCCCACCCCAGCATCTCGTAGGCCCAGTAGCCGCCCATCATCATGGCAAGCCCCAGGATAGCGAAGCTGAACAAGCCCCAAGGCAGAGCGCGCCGCAGCCAGCCGTCGTTCAGGGTCATCAGATCGCCGCGCCAGAACAGGGCGGCTAGGGCGAACGCGAATGGGACAGCCAGCGCGGCGAAGCCCAGAAAGAGCGTCGGCGGGTGGATCACCATCCAATAGTTTTCCAGGTTTGGGTTCAGCCCCAGCCCCTCGGCGGGCGTCACCTGGAAACCGGACTGGTCTAAGGTCGGCAGAAAGGGCGAACGGATCGTGACCATGCCGACCAGGAACAGCAGCACTGCCGAATAGATCGGCATGACGCGCCGCTCAGCCGTCCCTGAAGTCCAGGCGAGGACGACGCCCAAAATAGCGATCCAGAAGCCCCACAGCAGGAACGAGCCTTCCTGGCCGGCCCAGAACGAAGGGAAATAGTAGAGCGGCGACATGGCCCGCGCCGAATGGTCGTAAACGTACTGGACATCGAACCGGTGCGTCATCAGCAGCGTCCCCAGCGTGGCGGAGGCGGCCAAAACGCCGGCTACGGCCAGCAGGAAGGCGGCCCGACCCGCGCGCGCGAAGCCGCGCCCGTTGTCCGCCCCCTCGCGCCGAGCAGCGGCGACGAGGTAGCAGGTCATGGAAACGACGAGGGCACCGAGGGCGGTCCAGACGGCAAGCGTGCCTAATAGCGGTAATCCAGAGTTCGGCATATGTTTCTGCTTCTACTTCCCGTAGCTGCGGTTGGTGGTCCCCTGCCCCTGATACTTGGACGGACACTTGACCAGCAGGGTGTCGGCGACGAAGGCGCCTTGCTTGACGTCGTAAGTGCCGGTCGCGTTGATGGCGACGGCCTTGCTCATTGCCGAGTCCAGGTCTTCCGGCTTCGGCCCCTGATAGACGACAGGCATGACCAGTCCGGCCGTGTCGCGCATATTGAAGCGCAGGGCATGGACATTCGTGTCGTAGTTCATGGTCCCGGTGATGGGGGCACCCATGATCTGCACGTCCGAGTCGGTCGCCTTCATGGCCTCGGCGAACGGCACGGCGTTGACGAGGTTGTTCTTGAAGGCCAGGCCGCTGAAGGCCAGTGCGGCCACGATGATGATCAGGCCGATGACGGCCCCTTTGTTCTTCATTGTGTTCTTATTCTTCCTCGCCGCTGTCCGGGTCGCCCAGGCGCCCGATCTCATCGTTGAGACGGCGGACCTTGCCGTCAAGGTTCCACAAATAGGCCCAGAAGCCGACAAAGATCAGCAGCGGGACCAGCATCAGCGGGACGAGGCTTTGCATCCTAGGGCCGCGCTTTCACGATGACGACGGGCGCGGCGACGGGGGTTCGTTTTCGCAAAAAACTGCGCGCGCGCTTGTCGAGTTTCATCTGCATCAGTTCCAAAGAAACGTGCAGGCGATAGGCCCAAGCGTAGATCAAGGTCAGGCCCAGCGAGAAGGCCCCCAGAACGATCCAATACTCGGCGCTGAACACCGTGTTCTTCGGGTGCAGCGTATTCGGCGTCGAGTTCGGCAGGACCAAAGTCAGGAACGGCACGGCGACCAGCGCGAACAGGGTGTAAGCGGCGCTGACCGTCGCCCGCTTGCGCGTGTCGTCCACGGCGGCCCGCAGGGCGAAGTAAGCGAGGTAGATGAGCAGCAGCATGACGATGCTGATCTGCTTGATATCCCAGCTCCAGTATGCCCCCCACTCGGCTTTGGCGAACACGGCCCCAGTGACGGTGGTGAGGCACCACAGCAGCAGGGCGAGGGCCAGCGAAACGGAAGATTTCACGTCGTCGCGCAGATCTCGGAAGCGCAGAAAGCGCAGGGCGAACCAGACCCCGACGGCCGTCGCGATGGAGCCGACGATGGAGCAAGGGATGTGGAAGACCGCGATGCGGGCGAGTTCGGGGCTGACGAACGCCTTGACCGGCGGCAGCCAGAGGAACCCACCGACGATGGCGGCGCAGACCAGCAGGAGAAGCCCGATTTTACCGATTTGGTTTACACTAGTCATGCCAGATGTACTCAAACAGCAGAAACGACGCCGTCGTCATCACAAGCCCATAAACCGCCAGCATCCCAAGGTCCCCCCGCGAATGCGCCAGATGCGAGGGCAGCGAGTCGAACGCGCCGACCGTCCCTTGCACGGCGATCAGAAGCAGGGGCAGCAGGACCGGAAAGGCCACGATGAAGAACAATGCGCTCTTGCCCGAAGACGCCTGCGCGATCAAAGCGGCCACGAAAGTCGAGGCGCCGGCCAGCCCGACGCCGCCCAAGAATAGAACACCGGACAGCAGCCCGTAGTTCACGTTTGACGCCGGCAGGATCGGCAGAACGACCAAAAACAGTGGGACACTGACTGCTTCTACAGCGAAAACAAGGGCGATGTTAAACAGCCACTTGCCGGCATAAACGGCGGTCGCCGGGGCGGACAGCCGCAGCAGCGGCGCGGTGCCGGCCTCCTCCTCACGCACGAAGACGCGGGCAAGGCCCGAAAGGGCGGCGAACAGCAGCACGATCCAGAGCAGGGCGGCCTTGACCTCCGAGTGGACAATCGTCGCGCTCAGGGCGGCGGAAACGGCGACCAGGGTCGTTACCGCGAACAGCAGCACAGCCCCGGCTGCGTAGCGCGTTCTGAGTTCGACCTGGAGGTCTTTGCGGAAGACAGCCCAGGCGCAGGAGATCCAGTGGTTGGTCCCGTGGTTAGTGATGTGATCAAGTCCCAATGGTCAGCCGCAGGTCGCCCCAACGCTCGGCCTCGGCCATGTCGTTGGTGGCGACCACGGCAAGCCCCCCGCACTCCTGGTGCCGGGCCAGGATGTCGCCGACGCGCGCCCGGCCCGCCTCATCGAGCGTCGCCGTCGGCTCGTCCCAGAGCAGAAGGGGCGGGTCGCCCAGCCGCGAAACGGCGAGCTTGAGCCGCTGGCGCATCCCCGACGAGTAGGCCGAAACCAGATCGCCGCCGCGCCGCCGCGCCAGGCCGACTTCGGCAAGAAGCGCCTCGTTCGGGGCGTCCGAGACCCCGCGCAGGCGGGCGAAGAAGGTCAGGTTTTCCAGGGCGGTCAGCTCGCCGTAGAGCTGCACGTCCGGGGCGGCATAGCCGCGTGCTCCCTCGAAAGTGACGGTGCCCTCTTCGGGCCGCAGCAGGCCCGCGATGATCTTGAGCAGGGTGCTCTTGCCCGCGCCGTTCGCACCGATGACGACCAGGCACTGCCCTGGTGGCACGGCGGCCCGGACGCCGGCGAACAGGGTGTTCCGCCCGTAGGCCATTGTGACCCCGCGCAGCTCCAGCACGCTCGGGTCAAGCACAGTCATCCTCTCTCTATTATACCGGATGTGCGGCAGTGAATCAAGGCGCGGGGGGGCCAGCTTGTGAAAAAAATCACAAACGAAAAGAGCAGGTGCAGGACGGAGATTGCAGGCGGGCGCGGCATGGTGGACGAAAGG
>JANOOM010000125.1:0-2788 GCA_031421335.1 Armatimonadota bacterium | reverse complement strand
ATGAGCATCTACTTCTTCGAGACCGACGACGCCGAACAGGCTTACCTGAGCGCCCGCCTGCCCGGCGAGACCCTGCACTTCCAGCCGGGGCCGCTCACCACCGCCGCACAGGCCCAGGAAATCGCCGCCGATGCCGACATCGTCTCCCCCTTCGTCCACTCCAAGATGGGCGCCGACGTCATCGAGAGCCTGCCCGATCTGAAGATGATCGCCACCCGCTCCACCGGCTTCGACCACATCAACGTCCCCGATGCCGCCTCCCGCGCCATCCCCGTCTGCAACGTCCCCACCTACGGCGAGAACACCGTCGCCGAACACACCTTCGCCCTCATCCTGGCACTCTCGCGCAACCTGCACAAAGCCTACGTCCGCACCGTCGCGGGCAACTTCTCGCTGGACGGCCTGCAAGGCTTCGACCTCAAGGGCAAGACCCTCGGCGTCATCGGCGTCGGCCACATCGGCGAGTACATCATGCGGATCGCGCGGGGCTTCGGCATGCACCTCTTGGCCTACGACCCCGTGCAGGATATGACCAAGGCGGACCACTTCGATTTCACCTACACCACCCTGGAAGACCTGCTGGGCCGCTCCGACATCGTGACGCTGCACGCGCCGGGCGGGGTGGGCACGCGGCACCTGATCGGGGCGCACAACATCGGGCAGTTCAAGCGCGGCGCGCTGCTGATCAACACAGCGCGGGGTGAGCTGGTGGACACAGAGGCGCTGCTGTCGGCCCTGGATTCGGGCCTGCTGTCGGGGGCGGGGCTGGACGTGCTGGAAGGGGAAGAAGTGTTCTCGGAGGAGAAGCAGCTTTTGCTGAACCCGAAGGCCAGTGAGGCGAGCTTGAAGCAGGCGCTGCGGAACCGGTCGCTGTTGCAGCGCCCCGACATGGTGATCACGCCGCACATCGCGTTTAACAGCGCCGAGGCCGTCGCACGTATTTTGGACACGACGATCGCCAACATCGAGGCGTTCCGCCGGGGCGAGCCGCAGAACCGGGTACATGATTGATGGAGTCGCGGTTTTGGTGATGCCGGCGCGGTTTTGGTGATGGAGCGGGCGAAGGAGGCCTTGCTGGCCCTCAAGCATGATGAGATCAACGGCGCGGCCGTCCCGCGCGTTTCCCTGGGACAATAGGAGCCACTTATGAACAGCATACCGCCCGGCACTGACCGGGCCGACACGAAGGCTTACCTGATCGGTGGCGGCATCGCCTCACTGGCGAGTGCCGCCTTTCTCATCCAGGACGGCGGCGTGCCGGGCGCGAACATCACCGTCTTTGAGGAGGGCGTCGTCCCCGGCGGCAGCCTGGACGGCGTGGGGGCGGCGGGGCACGACTATGTGATCCGCGGCGGGCGCATGTTCACCGACGAAGCCTACACCTGTACCCTCAACCTGTTCTCGTTCATCCCCGCCCTCGCCGCCCCCGGCCGGTCCGTCACGGATGAGATTGACGAGTTCAACGCCCGCATCAAGACCGACTCGCACGCGCGGCTGGTGAGACGCGGCGAGATCATTGACGCTTCCGCTCTGGGCCTGAGCAACAAGGATCGGCTGGACTTGATTGCCGTCATGGCCGAGTCCGAGGACGCCCTGGGCGCGAAACGGATCGAGGACGTGTTCGCGCCGGCCTTCTTCAAGACCAACTTCTGGCTGATGTGGTGTACGACGTTCGCCTTCCAGCCCTGGCACAGCGCGGCCGAGCTTCGGCGGTATCTGCTCCGGTTCCTCCAGGAGTTCCCCCGCATCCACACACTGGCCGGGGTCCGGCGCACCCCCTACAACCAATATGACTCCCTCGTCCGCCCGCTCACCCGCTGGCTCATGGAGCAGGGCGTCCGGATCGTGCTGGGCGCCCAGGTCACGGGCCTGGACTTCCAATACGGTCCGGACGGCAAGGGGGTGGAGCGCATACACGCGCTGCACGGCGGGGCGCGGGCCGAGTTCGTGGTCGGGCCGGGCGACCTAGTCTTCGTCACCAACGGCTCGATGACGGCGGCTTCGCACCTGGGCACGATGACGACGCCGCCCGCGCTGGGGTCCAAGGAGGAAGGCGGCGCGTGGGCGCTCTGGGAGTCGCTGGCGAAGGACCACGCGGACTTCGGCCGGCCCGCCGCCTTCGACGCGAACGTCGCCGAGTCGAAGTGGCTGTCCTTCACGGCGACCCTGCGCGACCCAGCCTTCTTCAGCCTCATGGAGCGGTTCACCGGCAACGCGGCCGGGACGGGCGGCTTGGTGACGCTGATGGACTCGCACTGGCTGATGTCGGTCGTACTGCCCCACCAGCCGCACTTCCTGGGCCAGCCCTCAGAGGTCAGCGTGTTCTGGGGCTACGGGCTGTTCCCGGACATGGAAGGCAACTATGTCAAGAAGAAGATGTCGGACTGCACCGGCGAGGAAATCCTGATCGAACTCGGCTACCACTTGCGTTTCGAGGACCACATTCCCCAAATGCTAAGGACGTCGGACTGTATCCCCTGCCTGATGCCATTCATCACGAGCCAGTTCCTGCCTCGGGTCAGGGGCGACCGGCCGCTGGTGCGCCCGACCGGGACGACGAACCTAGCCTTCATCGGGCAATTCTGCGAGATGCCCGACGACGTGGTGTTCACGGTGGAGTATTCGGTGCGGTCGGCGCAGACGGCGGTGTACTCGCTGCTGGGGGTTGACAAAGCGGTGTCCCCGCTTTACAAGGCCCAGCACGACATCGGCATACTCTTGAACTCGCTGAAGACGCTGTTCCACTAGAGCGCGCACGATCTCCCGGCAGATGGCAAGCTCCAGGTCC
>JANOOM010000124.1:0-2171 GCA_031421335.1 Armatimonadota bacterium | reverse complement strand
CTTTACCGTGTCTTCCTCTTTACCGTGTCTTCCTCTTTACCGTGTCTTCCTCTTTGCCGAAGAACCGGACCTCAATCCGGAGACAGCACTCATGAACAAAACTCTTTTCCTTCTCGGCCTCCTCTTCGCCCTCACCGTGAGCGCCCCCCGCCTCTGCGCCCAGCGCCTCCACCAGCGCCTCGATGCCGGCTGGCGCTTCCACCGTGGGGACGCGCCCGGCGCCGAGCAGATAAACTACGCCGACGCCTCCTGGCGGCACGTGGACTTGCCCCACGACTGGAGCATCGAAGACCTACCGCGTCTCCCCCCCGCCAGAACGCCCACCCTGGCCCTCACGCCGGGGCCGTGGCGCTTCACGCTGGGCGACAACGCGGCCTGGAAAGAGCCGGCCTTTGACGATGCGGCCTGGCAGCCTCTCACCCTCCCTGCCCACTGGAGCAGCCACCTTTCCGGCGACTTCACCCAGAAATTCGGCTGGTATCGCCGCCGGTTCATCGTCCCCGCCGCCCTGCGCGGCCGTGACATACTCCTGCTGCTTGGCAAGGTAGACGACGCCGATGAGACCTTCGTCAACGGCGTCAAGGTCGGCGGCCTGGGGTCCTTCCCGCCACACTACGAGACGGCCTGGGAGACGCCGCGCCGCTACCTCGTCCCGGCAAAGCTCCTGAAGGGCGACGGCACCGACCTCGTCGCCGTCCGCGACTACAACGGGCAGAGCGATGCGGGCATCTACGAGGCCGCCACGCCCCCCATTCGCAGCGGCCCGTTCGATGCCGAAAGCGAAAGTGGGGCCGCGCAGGGCTTTACCGAGGGCGGCATCGGCTGGTATCGTAAGTCGCTTGTGCTGCCTGCCGCCCTCAAAGGCAAGCGCCTGAGCGTGACCTTCGACGGTGTTTACATGGACTCGTCGGTCTGGTTCAACGGGCATCTGCTGGGGACACACCCCTACGGCTACACGGGGTTCACGCTCGACCTGACCCCGTATGCGCGTTTTGGAAGCGCGGCCAACGTGCTTGCTGTCCGGGCAGACGCCAGCGGCAAGACCAGCCGCTGGTACTCCGGTGCGGGCATCTACCGCCACGTCTGGCTCACAGCGACCGCGCCCACTCATATCGCCCAGTGGGGCGTCTACGTCACCACGCCCCGCGTCAGCGAGGCGGCGGCGACCGTGCGCGTCCGTACAACGGTTGCCGGGACGGGGCAAGGGGGCATCCTGACCTCGCGCGTTCTGGACGCGGGGAGCAAGACCGTCGCCCTGGCCTCGGGGTCTGGCCGGGACCAGCAGATGACGGTGACCCGGCCCCATCTCTGGTCCCCAGACGCGCCCACACTCTACCGGATGGTCACCACCCTTGCCGTCGGCGGCAAAGTCGTGGACCAGACGCAGACGACGTTCGGCATCCGGTCGCTCTCGTTCGACGCTCTGCGCGGTTGCCTCCTGAACGGCAAGCCTCTGAAGCTGCGCGGCGGCTGCGTCCACCACGACGACGGCCCCCTCGGGGCACGCGCCTTCGACCAGGCCGAGCAGCGGCGCGTCGCCCTCCTCAAGAGCGCCGGGTTCAACGCCGTCCGCACCAGCCACAATCCACCCTCGCCGGCCTTCCTGGACGCCTGCGACCGACAGGGCCTCCTGGTCATGGATGAGGCGTTCGACTGCTGGAAGTATGGCAAGAACCCGCAGGACTACGGCCGGTTCTTCGACTCCTCCTGGAAGACCGACATTGACTCGATGGTCCTCCGGGACCGCAGCCACCCAAGCGTCGCCCTGTGGAGCATCGGCAACGAGATCCCCGAGCAGAACGGACCCGAAGGCGCCCCGCGTGCCGCCCTGCTCGCCGGTGAAGTCCGCGCGCTCGACCCGACCCGGCCCGTCGCCCAGGCCACCAACCCCGACGGCGACAAGCTGGAACCGCTTCTGGAACACCTGGACTTGGCCGGCTACAATTATCAGGCCGGGCGCTTCGCGTCCGACCACGCGAAGCACCCGGATCGCGTGTTCGCCCAGACCGAGTCCTTCCCCTCCGACTGCTTCAACTCCTGGATGCAGACCTTGGATCACCCCTACGTCGTCGGCGACTTCGTATGGACCGCCCTGGATTATCTGGGCGAGGCGGGCATCGGCCGCGACATCTACCCCGACGAGGGCGGTGGGTTTGTCGGCGCGTTCCCCT
>JANOOM010000123.1:0-3806 GCA_031421335.1 Armatimonadota bacterium | reverse complement strand
CGGCATACGCGGGAGGGTGCTTGTCTTTGCGGGCAGGACGGTAAAAGGAACGCCCTGAGCCGCCAGACTTTCAATCGTTTGGACACTCAGCCACCCTTGGATGGCGTCTTCAAGGTTCTCGACGATCTCGTCAAGAGTCTCGCCTTGGGTCAGGCAGCCAGGCAGGGCGGGGACTTCGGCCCAGTAGCCGCCCTCTTCGGCAGAGTGAACGAGAGCCGAGAAATCTTCAATACGGATGTCAAGCCCATCGCCCGCGAAGCTCAACGCGCCGGTGATCTCACCGAATCTCTTCGTGCCGATGCTGTTGTTAGTCATGTCGCTCATGGCTTCATCCTCTCGCTCTTCCGTCGATGCCGCTAACACTATGATACTCGGCTGTCCGCTATATTGTCAATGAGAGGCTTCGCGCAAACGATGTAGCAGCGGACATCTAGCACACCTCCCTAGTTCTACGATCCCCGCCTCGTCGGCGCGGCGCCCGGCAGGGGCATGGTCTCGATCTCGCCGACGGCCCGCAGCAGCAGCTCGCGGGCGCGGCTCTTGGCGTCAGAGGGCTTCCAGGCGGCGTCGGGGGTGGCGTCGAGGGCGTCCAGGACGATCTGGCGGGCCTCGTCTATGCCGTTCTTTTTGCCGGTCCCGTACTGGCGGCGGAAGGCGGCGTAGTCTTCGGCGGGGCGGATCAACTCGGGTTCCCAGCGGCGGTACAGGACGAGGGCCAGGACGGTCCGGCGCAGGGCCTCGTCCCAGATCCGCGTCTTGGCCGTGGTGTAGATGGTGTGCATCCGGTCCGCCGTGCCGAAGGCGGCACGCGCCAGCGGACCCCAGCCGGCGATGTCATCCAGCCGGGTCACGACTTCGGAAAGCAGCGTCGGGTGCCACTCGGCGCGCTCCTGCTTGGCCTGGTCGGCGAGGAAGAAAACGGGTTCGCGCGTCTCGACATCAATTCCCGCCTCGGGCTGGCGCATGGCGTCCAGGAACAAGCGCTGGCGGCTGTCCAGCCAGTCGCGCAGGCCCGACAGGGCCAAAGCGCGCTGCCGGTAGCCCTCGGCCAGCCGCGCGCCCAGGGCGCTGATCTCGGACAGGGGGTGCATTTCCAAAGCGCGCGTGGCGTCGCCCAATGTCGGGCCGAAAGACTCCAGGCCGGCGCGCAGATAGAACAAGACGCGGCCCGCTGACCGCTGCATGTCGGCGGTGGCGAACGAGGCGGTGGCGACGATCTCGTCGCGCAGCAGGACTTTTAGCTGCTCTTCCAGGACAGCCTTGCGGGCCGCACCCAGGCCCGCCGTGGCGAGCGCGAACACGGGGTCGCCGCCTTCGGGGATGAGGTCGGCCAGCGGCGAGACCGGCGCCTCCAGGTCGCGCGTGCCCGCGCCGAGCGGGGAAGCGAGGCTGCCGGCGAGTTCGGGAATGCCGAACGGCATGGTCGTTATGTCTTCCAGCTCGTCGGTGTGTTCGTCCATGCGGACGGCCCGGTCGCGGGCGAGGTTGACGACCTCTAAATATAGCTCGGGGACGTAGTCCAGCAGGGATAGGAGGACGTCCCGGACGGCTTTGTTCTTGATCTGGGCTTTGCGGAGCAGCTCGTCGGTGTCGGCCATCAGCAGCTCGTCAATGTTCTTGTGCCACTCGTTGGTGGTCAGGAGCTGCCGCCAGCGCTCGGCGCGCTCGAAGTTCAGGAGCCGGGGCAGGGCGCGGCGGACGCTCGGGTCGGTGATGAGCATGTCGGCGAGGTCCGAGGCAGTCATCAACGAAGGTAGGATAGTGCCGGCGAGTGTTCCCGACGCGACCGCGCGCTCGAGCCAGGCCCGCCCTTGTGCGGGCGTGCCCAAGTTGATGACCTGCCGATATTTTTCGGCGGGCAGGTTGGCGATGAGGGCCATGTTCTGCTCGGGGTCGCCTTCGATCAGGGCGGCGACGACGGGCGCGGGCAGGACAGCCAAGGTCTGGTGCCGCGCTTCGGGGGTCTGGGCGCGCAGCAGGCGGCCTTTCTCGACCAAGGTCGGGGCCGCCTCGATGCGGGCGACGTTGGCGGCGATGTCTTGGACGGGTTCGGTTGGGACGAGATCATTTGTCTTGGGTTCGGGTTCGTTGCTCATGCGGCCTCCATGAAAACGCGCGACGATGCACAAAAAGTGCAACAAAAAGCGCCTTATTATACCCGATTCCCACTGACTCTGTTTGTAATCGCGTTATAATAAAGGGAGGAGATACACCCCATGCAGCATGAAGACATCCCGGCGGGGGCCGCCGCGCCGGTCGAGGTCAATACGATCGTCGAGGTCCCGAAAGGCTCCTCCAACAAATACAAGTACGCCCCGGACTCAAACATTTTCCGCTACGACCACACCCTGTTCTCACCGCTTCACTATCCGTGCGACTACGGCTGGGTGTGCGGGACGAAGGGGGCGGGCCAGCGCAAGCCTCTGAACGTGATGGTGATGTCGTCCAACCCCACCTTCTGCGGCTGCCTCGTCGTCGCCCGCCCCGTGGGCGCCCTGCTGATGAACGATCATAGGGGCGAAGACCACAAGATCCTGTCGGTGGCCGTGGCCGACCCGCGCTTCGACGACATTCACTCTTTAAACGATTTGTCCGCGCACACGCTTTTGGAGATTCAGCACTTCTTCGAGATCTATCAAGTGCTGGAACAGCACGAAGTCAAGATCCTGGGGTGGGAAGATGTGGAAGCGACGCAGGCGCGGATACAGGCGGCGATTGAGGGTTGACTTCCGTATACGGATACGGTATAACCTCCTGAAATATCAGGAGGCCTGACTATGAGCGTGATCGAGGAACTGACAGATGAGCAGCTTGCAGAGGGGTTGGTCCGTGCCAACGAGCAACTGCAAGCATTTTTGGCCCGCCAGATGGCAGGCAACACTCCGCAGACGCTAGTGGATAGGATGAGACAGTCGGGGAGCACTGCAACCCTCATTCAGTCCACGGTCAAACTACAGAACACAGTGCGGAAGATAGAGGCGGAAATCCGCTCCCGCGAAGGCGAACCTGTCGGCTTGACCGCCCGCTTCGAGATGAAGATGTCTCCCGAGCAGAAGCAGTGGGTCTTAGCCAGCGGCGGGGCGGCGAAGCTCCGCGCGTTGATTGACCAGGCCAGACAGTAGTGGGGAATACCCAAGTAGTCCAACAGCCCGTTGGACTACTTGGGCAGCGGCCTGTTGCACGAATTGGAATTTTCTTCTCGCTACTTGATATCCGCGCCCGTCGCAGGAAAATCACCGAGTTCGGCTTCCAGGGCCTCAATCGTCGGCAGGGCCTCCTGCCAGTCGCGCGGGAGGGCGTCCTGCTATTATGCGGACATTGTGCCCCCAAGGGATTTGTGCAACAACCTGTTGCACAATTGCTTCGTCCGGCCAAGCCTGTGCGAACGCGCACATGTACTTGAGGTTGCGGGACGACAAGCCAGTCATCTCAGGGAAGGCCAGGCGCAGATCGCGTGAAAGGCGCTCCACGACCTTCTGCCAGTAGAGCAGGACTATTTCGCGGTTGACGGCGAGGCTCGCCCGCACCTGGGCGGCGCGGATGCGCTCTTTGAGGTCGGCGACGAATGCCGGGTAGTCGCTGGGGATGAGTTCGGAGGCCATGTGCCCATTATAACAGATACACAGAAACAAAAGCAGGCGGCCCCCAAAAATCGGGAGGCCGCCTGCTTTTCTTGTTTTTCTTCTATGCTACTTCGCGTCCGGGTCCGCAACCGGCACCGGAACGTCCGCCGTGGGGGCCTTCAGTTTGGACAGGTCGGGCGACCCGGCACGCTGCCAGGCGGTGAGCCAAAGGGAGCCAAGGTG
>JANOOM010000122.1:0-2333 GCA_031421335.1 Armatimonadota bacterium | reverse complement strand
CTTGAAGGAAGCCACCTGAATAATCACCGACGCGGTTTCAAGCACAAACAGGCCGCCGGACTCCGAAGAGTCCGGCGGGCTTGTTTGGTTTGGCACCTAGCGGTTCATGGTGCCGGGCATCCCGTGCATGGGCGAACCCTGCATCATGGGGTGGTGGCCCATCATGCCGCGCGCCCCGCCGGCGCGGCGATAGCCGGCTGCTTCAGCGGCGGCGGCGTTTGGGAAGTAAATGCGGTTCTGGGCCGCGGGCAGCGCTCCCCGGTCACCAGGTAGGTGGTAGACGCGCGAGTTCTTGTTGCCGACGACGCCGCCGCGCATCGGCATCATGCCGCCCATGCCGGGCCGGCCCATCATGCCAGGGCGATTGGGCATCATGCCGGGGTGATTAGGCATCATGCCGGGGTGGTTGGGCATCATGTGGCCGGGCTGCCCGAAGCTGCCCGTTGCAGGCTTGGGCTTGGGGTGGAACAGCTTGCTGAAGATGCCGTGATGGACCGGCGGGGGTGGGGGCGACTGCGCTATGGCGGTACCGCCCAACAGCGTGAGGGCCGCGAGGGCGGCGGAAACGGCAAATATCTTCTGCATGGTCATCTCCTTCAGTGATCGCGCGGATGGGTCAGCCCACCGAAAAGCTTCCGGTGGGCTGATTCTTGCTTCTGCTCTGTCCAGCGTGGGACTTAGTGCTTCTTGGCCATGTGGTGAGCGACCATGCCTGCACCGACGGCGGTCGCCATCGGGTGGCGATGCATCATGCCGCCGTGGGCATGCTTCGCCATGTGGTGCGCCACCATGCCAGCGCCGATGCCGGTGGCGGTCGGGTGGTTCTTGAACGGGTTGGCCTGGGCCGCGGGGGCAAGTGCGGACACCGTCAGGATGGCGAGTACAGCGGGGATCAGGATCGTGTTCTTCATTGTCAGCTCCTTGAGAGGTTTGAGTGTTTCCTATAGCGTTTGATGCCCAAAAGAAGTTCCGGCTAACCCAAAAATACCCCGCCGGTCCACAACTCTGTGGTCCGGCGGGGCTGCTCGGCGCCGGGTCATGCGCGCGGAGCGCTCAGCGGCGGCTCGTGGCGCTGCAAGGCGAGTTCGGTGCGGCGGAGATGCTCGCGGATCTCGTCCGCATTTTCCGAGGTGGAAGCGTGGCGCAGGTGCTCATGCACTTCTTTGAGGTGCTGGTGCTGCTGCTCGACCGTCGGGGTGCCGACGGTCTCTTGGGTGACGTTCGATGACATGGTGCTCTCCTTTGAGTGTTTGTCTGAGACAAGAACAGTGTACCCATTCCCCGCGTAGTTCCGTCGTTGTTAAAGCGATGGTTTCTCCCGTCGCGCGTAAGTCCTGACTCCTGCTGCAAGCGCACGCGCCATCGCTTCCTGTCCCGCCGGTGTGCGGATGAACCGGTAATCGTGGGCATTCGTCAGAACGCACATCTCCACAGTAAGAGCGGGGACGCGCGAGAAAATGGAGCCGGTCAAAGCGCCCTGCTTGCCGCCGATAGCCGTCTGGGAGTCACCCTTGATACCGGCATCGCGCTCCGCACCACTCAGGGCGGCGATGACGACGGGCTGGAAGACGCGCGCCGCCCGGCGGCTGGCGGCAATGACCGAGGCAGACGGTCCTGTGACGCCGAAGCGCCTCCCCTGGCGGTCCGGGTAATAAGTGGCCAAGCCGGACGCCTCGCCCGAGTCGCAGTGCAGACGCAGCAGCAGGTCGGCATGCGCGGCGTTCGCGATCTCCGCCCGCCGCCGGTTTGCGACAATCTGCCTCTCGCTGGTCTTGGTGAGGACGACGGTCGCGCCCTCCGCTTCGAGCAGCGCCTTGAGGCGCAGCCCGACGACCCAGTTGACATGCCGCTCAGTCAGCCGTCCGTCGCGGCTGGCTGTGCCCTGGCTGGTTTCCGAAGTGTGGCCGGGGTCAACGCAGATGACGAACCCGCGCAAAGCGGCGGCCCCATCCTGAGCCTGGGCAGGCAAAAGCAGGGCGCCCAGAAGGAGCAGCAGAGCGGAAATGATTCTCATGCGTGGGGTCGTACTCCGAAGTAGATGAGGACGCTCACCAGGATACCTGCGAGCAGCCCCGCCAGCAGCGCCCCCTGCCGGGTCTTGACGGCCCCCGCGAGCGGGAAGAGGCCGCAGACGATGACGCAAGTGAGGGCCGCCCCGCCGCGCGCGTGGAACAGCAGGGCAATCAGCCCGCCGAACAAGGCGCAGAGGGGCAAGACAAACAAGCCTTGCAGGAAGTTAGCGACATTAGCGCGGGTGAGCATAAAAAACCTAACCCCGGCGCGAGCGCCGACCCTGGCGCCACTGCACCCGACTCCCTGTTAGGGAAGGGTGA
>JANOOM010000121.1:0-2335 GCA_031421335.1 Armatimonadota bacterium | reverse complement strand
CGCTGACGTTCTGGAGGTTGTGCCCGCAGGCCCCGATGATCTCCAGCGACTTGTCGGTGGGGGCGCGCCGCTCGGCGGGGATGTCGATTTTGTCCCGGCCCGACAGGAACCGGCCTGTGACGCTCGCCGGGTTCGCCATGATCTCGTCCGGCGTCCCCTGCGCGATGACGTTGCCGCCGTGCTCGCCCGCACCTGGCCCGATGTCCACGATCCAGTCGGCAGCGACCATCGTTTCCTCGTCGTGCTCGACGACGATGATCGTGTTGCCCAGCCCGCGCAGGTGCATCAGCGTATCAATGAGCTTGGAGTTGTCCCGCTGGTGCAGGCCGATGGAAGGCTCGTCCAAGATGTACAAAACGCCGGTCAGGCCGGACCCGATCTGCGAGGCCAGCCGGATGCGCTGCGCCTCGCCGCCCGCGAGTGTCCGCGCGCCCCGGTCCAGAGTCAGGTAGCCCAGGCCGACGTTCAGCAGGAAGCCCAGCCGCGTCCGAATCTCGCGCACGATCTGCTGGCCGATCATCTGCTGCCGCGAAGTCAAGTGGAGCGTCTCGAACCAGGCGTGGCCCTTGGCGATGCTCATGGCGCACAAGTCGCTGATATTGATGCCACCCAGCAGGACCGACAGCGCCTCCGGCTTCAAGCGCTTGCCGTGGCAGACCGGGCAGGGCTTCTCGGACTGGAACTGCCCCAGCCACTCCTTGACGCCGTCCGACTCGGTCTCGGACAGCTTCTTGGTCAGCATGCCAATGATGCCCGAATAGTCCGACGTGAACTGCCGGTTGCGCCCCCACTTGTTGCGGAACGTGACCGTGACGTTGCCCGAGACGCCGTACATCAGCGCCTTCATCTGCTCCTCGGTCAAGGTCTCCAGCGGCGCCTCGGCGGCGAACTTGAACCGCTCGGCAACTCCCCGGAACAGGCCCAAAGCCCACTCGTTGGTGTTGCCCGAGGTCGCCGCCACATAAGGCGCAATGGCCCCCTCCTCGATGCTCTTGCTCTTGTCCGGGATAATCAAGTCGGGGTCGAACTCGACCTTGATCCCCAGCCCGTGACAGTCCGGGCAGGCCCCATAGGGGGAGTTAAACGAAAACAGCCGAGGCTCGATTTCCTCGAAGTTGAACGCCGAATCGGTCGCCGCAAAGCTCTCTGTAAACTCCAACGGCTCTCCGCCGATCACGTCCACGATGACCGACCCCTTGCCGTGCTTGGCCGCCACCTCGAATGAGTCCGCCAGACGTTTCGCCAGTGTCGTGGAAGTCCCTTCCGCCGCCTCCGCGTGCTTGACGACCAGCCGGTCCACGACGATCTCGATGGAGTGCATCTTGTACCGAGCAAGGTCCGGGATGGTATCGGAGGAGAAGTCGTAGACGGTGCCGTCAATGCGCGCCCGCGCGAAGCCCTCCGCCCGGATCTCCTCGATCTCCTTCTTGTACTCCCCCTTGCGCCCCCGGATGACCGGCGCCAGCACCTGGATGCGCGTCCCCTCCGGCAGCTCCAGGGTCCGGTCCACCATCTGCCCCACCGTCTGCTTGGTCAGCGGCTTGCCCGTGATGGGGTCGTGCGGGACGCCGACGCGGGCGAACAGAAGGCGCAGATAGTCGTAGATCTCCGTCACCGTTCCCACCGTCGAGCGCGGGTTGCGCGACGTGGACTTCTGATCGATGGAGACGGCCGGCGACAGCCCCTCGATGTGGTCCACGTCCGGCTTGTCCATCTGCCCCAGGAACTGCCGCGCATACGCCGACAGCGACTCGACGTACCGCCGCTGCCCCTCGGCGTAAATGGTGTCAAAGGCCAGCGACGACTTGCCTGACCCCGATAGGCCCGTGATGACGACCAGCTTGTCGCGCGGGATGTCCAACGAGATGTCCTTGAGATTGTTCTGCCGCGCGCCCTGAATCTTGATAAAGTCGGCCATGCACTCCTGCCCTCTACACAAACAAAAAACGGGCCGCAATGCGCCCCGTTCGGAAAACATTTGTTCTCCCTAGTGTACCCCAGGCAGGATTACTTGGTCAAGGCCGCTCTCGTCCACGAACACGTCCGAAACGGGAACCGAAAAACCGGGAAAGACGACTGACGCCACGGCCTGCCCCTCTCCATACGTCGCCACAGTGCGCGTGCCGCTCGGCGTCAAGGCCAGCACCTCCACTGTCCCGTTACCTTTGATTTTAGTATTAGCCTCGACAGGCACTGGATGCCGATCGAACCCACAGAGGGCTATCGCACTCGATCCAGGGGGCATACCGACGAACGTCTGGGCATAGCGCATGACCCGCATGAAAAATAGTCCTAGGGCACACTGGCCAGAAGGAGGAAGATGCACATCCCTAAT
>JANOOM010000120.1:0-2439 GCA_031421335.1 Armatimonadota bacterium | reverse complement strand
GCGGGCGAGTCCATGCCTGCCGAACCGCAGAAACCCATCGGGAAGGTAAAGCCGGCTACGCTCGAAGACGACGCGCTCACCGTGCCTCGGGTCTCGCTGCCGAAGCCGACACCCCCGCCGCCGCTGGTGACGATGACTGTGCTGGCGCCGTCGGAGCCGAAGGTGCCCGCAGGGCCGCTTGTCATCCCGTCCTCGCTTGCCGATGACGGCACCAAGCACGAATACATTTTGCCGCCCCTGGAACTGCTCAATGAGGCTCCCCCCAAGCCCGTCCAGCACGAGTCCGCCGCCATGGAAAAACAGGCGGTCCTGATGCAGACGCTCAACGACTTCAAGATCGGCGCGAACGTCGCCCAGGTCTCCGTGGGGCCGACCGTCACGCGCTACGAGGTACAGCTTGAGCCTGGAATCTTAGTCAAGAAGATCGTCGCGCTGGCCGATAACCTCGCCATGTCACTGGCTGCCATTGACGTGCGCGTCGAGGCCCCCATCCCCGGCAAGGCCGCCATCGGCATCGAGGTGCCGAACGACGTCTGCCAGATGGTCAGCCTGCGCGAGTGCCTGGCGACGAATGAGTTCATGTCCGCCCCGTCCAAGCTGACCTTCGCCCTGGGCAAGGACGTGGCCGGCGAGTTCAAGTACGCCGACCTGACCCGAATGCCGCACCTTCTGGTCGGCGGCAGCACGAACAGCGGCAAGAGCGTCTGCCTCAACACGATCATTTCCTCTATCCTGTACCGGGCGACTCCGCGCGAGGTCAAGTTCGTGATGATTGACCCCAAGCGCGTCGAGCTGTCGCTGTATGACGGCATCCCGCACCTTCTGGCCCCCGTCATCAAGGACGTCAAGCAGGCGGCGGGCATCTTCCGCAGCGTTTTGAAGGAGATGGAAGAGCGCTACGACCGCTTCGCCCGGATCGGGACGCGCAACATTGACGGCTTCAACGGCCGCGTCCCGCCGGACGAGCGCCTGCCCTACATCGTCGTCGTCGTGGACGAGCTGGCCGACCTGATGATGCAGCAGGGGCCGGAAGTGGAGACGTCCATCTGCCGCCTGGCCCAGCTCGCCCGCGCGACCGGCATTCACCTGGTCATCGCCACCCAGCGGCCCTCCGTAGACGTCATCACGGGGACGATTAAGGCCAACATCTCCAGCCGTATCGCCTTCGCTGTGGCGACCCAGGTGGACAGCCGGACCATCATTGACATGACCGGCGCGGACCGCCTGATCGGGCGCGGCGATATGCTGTTCATGCCGATCGATGCCGCGAAGCCTGTCCGCGTCCAGGGCTGCTACGTCGGCGAGCGCGAGACGGAAGAACTGGTCAAGTATTTGCGTAATCAGGAAGAAGCCGTCTACACCATGATCCCGACCGAGACCGGCGGCGGTGGGGGCTACGGGGCCGACGGGGACGACGACGGCTCCTCGGACGAGCTGTTTGAGCCGTGCGTCCGCTGGCTCGTCTTGCAGGGCCAGTGCTCCACGTCCAGCTTGCAGCGCAAGTTCAAGATCGGCTACACCCGCGCCGCCCGCCTCGTGGAAGTGATGGAGGCCAAGAGCATCGTCGGCTCCCAGGACGGCGTCAAGCCCCGCGAGATCATGTTGCAGCGCGAGAACGTAGAAGCGTTCTTCGCGGGGGCGGGTCAGGGGGATGTGGGGCAATAAAGACGACGCCCTACTTTGAGGAGCAGGTCCTCCGCAAGCGCCCCTACATCAAGCAGGAGTGGTGTGAGCAGGCACTCAGAACGCCGGAGCGCCTCGAAGTCCAGGAGGACGGTCGTCGCCGTTACTGGGTCTACATCGCCGAACAAGACAAGCATCTTCGCGTGGTGACATTGGCGGATGGTGAGACAATTCACAATGCCTTTTTCGACCGCGATTTCTGAGGAACGATTAAGATGAAGCTTCACTACTACGCCGACACCGACTCACTTTATATTGATCTCAGCGAGAAGGCAAGCGTCGAGTCGCGGGAGGTCTCTCCGGGCGTCGTGTTAGACTTTGACGACGCGGGCCACCTCTGCGGCATTGATGTTGACCGTGCCAGCCAGAACCTTGACTTGTCCCGGCTTGAAACGGTCTCTCTGCCCATCGGGGTGGCTTTATTGGTCCCTGCCTGACTGACGCAGCAAGGAGAGCCAAGATGACTTTAACTTTGGAACTTTCACCGGAAATGGCGGCGCGGCTTCAGCGCAAGGCGGAGCAGGCGGGGCAGAGTCTTCCCGATTACCTGCTGGCGGTCGCCGATGCGGAGGCGGAGGAAGAAGAGGCGGAGGCCACCGAAGGCTCGGCCTTCGACCTGTTTGATGGACTGATCGGGCAGGTGGGCAGTGGCGGCGAAGGGCATTGGTCGCAGGACACGGGCCGCAAATTTGCCGAAGGCATGGCAGAAAAGCGTCGTCAGGGCCATCTGTGAATATAAAGCGCAACAGGAGAAGG
>JANOOM010000119.1:0-8545 GCA_031421335.1 Armatimonadota bacterium | reverse complement strand
CGCCGTTGCTGCGGTGGCCGCGCGCCGAGTCGGGCGAGGCCAGGTGCGTGGGGACGCTCCCGTTCAGCGCGGAGACGATCTGGCCGGCAACGTCGTTGATGGCGCTCTGGAGCAGGGCGTCCGCGTCATCGCTGGGATTGTAGGAAACGCCGTGGCCGGTGAAGGCCAGGGCGCGGGCGACGGCACCGTTCTCCGAATGGTAGAGGGTGGCGGTGACCGTCAGGGAAACGTTGCGTGTGCCGGCGGCGGCATTCAGGCTCTCGATCGTGCCGAGCAGATAGCCATCGGTGCCGACCTGGGCAGCGATCTTTTGCGCCTTCTGGGCGTCGTTGTAGGGGGGGACCAGGTCGGCTTCGCTCAGGCCCTCGACGCGCGCTTCCTGCAAGGCGCGCTGGATCTGGGGGAGCGTCGGCGAGAAGGAGTTGGCCTTATAGCGCCCGATAACATTCAAGCGCAGCTTGACGGCGTCTTCGACCCGAGCGCCCACTTGGTCGGCGTTGAAGGCGGAGGCGCTGCCCCCGGCCGCCAGGTTGCTGGCGAACGGGAAGAGCAGGACCGAGTGGATCGGCCCGACCGCGATCGGCGAGGTCGGGATGACGATGGAGCTGCCGGCAGGCAGGGTGGGGGCGGCCGGGGCGGGCGCTTCCTGGGCGACCGGCGGAGCCTGCTGCGCCGAGGCGGCGACGAGCAGGCCGCCGGGCGGACAGAACAGGGCGGCGGCGAGCGCGAGGGCCAGGACGCGCCTGGGCAGTGAGTGTCGCAGTGAGTGTCGCAGTGACTGTCTGGTCATGGAGATCTTCCTCTCGGTTCGCATCAGTTCCGGCTCCGGTGGGGGATGTTGCCACCACGCAGGATGGAGGGCCTTATCGCTCCCGTGGCACCGGTGATGTTCAGGGTCAGCGGGTCACTGTAGACGTAGGGGTTGTCGAACCCACTCTGCCCGCTGTCGGCGGAGTTGCGCGCGCCGACCCGGTAGAAGAAGGAGGTCCCACTAGGAAAGTCCATCGTCAGATTGATGTTGTTGAAGACGACGGCGCTGCCGTTCAGCGTGCTGATGCCGGTGACGGAGCCGATGCCCTGGTTGGTCGGGTCGAGCAGAGTGGCCGTGTAGGCGCCCGGCGCGGCATTATAGGTGCGGAAGCTGGAGAAGCCCGGATCGGTGCTGATCTGGAGCTGGTAATCGTTGGCACCGCGCGTCGCGGGCACAGTCACGTTGACGTTCGTAGCGCCCGTCCCGGTGACGGAGTTGCCGAAGGGATGGACCGGTTCGATGTAGGTCACGAAGTTCGTGGAACGCCGTCCGGTGAGCTGGACCGTCTCGCTGTGGCCCTGCAGGACCGTGCCGGTGGTGTTCTGGCCGCCGGTGGTCTGGCCGCCGGTCTGGCCGCCGCCGCCGGTCTGGCCGCCGCCGCCGGTCTGGCCACCGCCGCCGGTCTGGCCGCCGCCGGTGTTGTTGGTATTTTGACCGCTGTTGCCGGTCGTGCCTGGGTTGAGGCCACCAGTGTTGGTGCCGCCCGTGTTGTATGTCGAGGGCTGGATATAAAGCCCCTCGACCTGGTAGCTGACACGCTGGCCGAACTGGAGGCCGGTGCCGGGGATAGCGGCGGCGACCGGGGTGATGGTGGTCGTGTTGGTGCCGCTCGTGTTGGTGCCGGGGACGAAGCCGAGGCCACCCCCTTGCACACGGATCAGAGTGGTACTGTCGGAGGGGTCCGGCTTGGAGGCCGTGATGGACTGTTTGTTGTTGAAGTCATCAAAGATGACCAGATTGTTATGTCCGGCCTGCGCCAACAGGGGCACCTGGCCAAAGCCGGTCACTCCCAGAATCCCGCCGATGATTTGGGTAGTGTTGTTGCCGGCGGTGTTACCGCCGGCGGTGTTGCCAAAGAGGAGGATCGGCACAGTCGTGGCGTAAGAGGTCGGAAGACTCGCCACGCTGGCGAGAGCCGAGGGGGCGTCATTGCGGTAGACGTGGAACTCCAGGAAATTCGTCGGGTCAACGTTGCCTGTGTCCGACGTGATGCGGACGGCGACGGGAATATAGGTGGCACTCGAGAAGCCCACGATCGGCGCGGCCGAGAGGGAGCCGCCGAGGTCGGAAGCGCGCCCCGAGATGGCATGCGCGCCGGAAACGTTTGCGCCGCCGAGCGAGTGGTCCTTGCCGCCCGCGTGGATGGCGCTGAGAAGAAGGCCCGCCGCAAGCAGGGCGACCAGGATGCCGCCGATGCCGCTGAACGCGCTGTGGCGCGTGGCGGCGGAAGGCGAGTCGGCACCGACCTGGGCCGTCGTGGCGGTGCGGAAGGTGTGCGTGCTGGTATCTACCGTGTAGTCGGGCAGGTGGTACAGGGCGGTCGCGCGGTCTTCGGGCCGGATGCCCTGGCCCAGATCCGTGATGACCCCGTCAGCGTCGTTGTTGGAGGCAGTTGAGATGCGGATGCGGCCAGTGACGACACCGTTGCGGGTGACGATCATGTCCAGGCCGTTATACAACCCGTCGCGTGTGCCCTTGTTGAGTGTCACAGACTGCGTATCGCGGCCGATCAGGACGGTAGCGACGGGCAGGTTAAAACGGCTGATCTGTTTGACGGCGTTGAAGGCGGCATTGCCGAACGCCTCATTGACGAGCTGTTCCTCGTCGGTGACGGGGATAGGCCGCTGGTTGGAGTAGCCTTCGGCCAGCGCGCCGTTGAGCAAATAGCCGGAGCGCGGGTCAATGACGCGGACGACGAGGTTGACTTTGGCCTGACGGCGGTCGCGCGAGAAGGAGATGGAGGCGATCTCCCCGGCGACCACGGCCTGCACTCCCAGTCCTTGACCCAGGCGCTCGATGCTGGTCAAGTTGAGCGGGGGGGTCAGGTTGTTGTTCTGGATGCCGTTGAGCAGGTCCTGGCGGGGCAGGACGGCGTAGCGGTTGAGCTTGGCCAGTTCAACGACGAACGAGTCGGCAGCCAGCCGGCCGACATCGGAGCTGCCGTACCCAGAGGGGTTGGCGAAGTCCAGGACGGCCCAGGTGGGCTGGGGGGTGGCCAGGCCCTGCGCCGACGCGGCGGGCGCGCGGAGCAGGAACACGGCCAGAACGGGCAGCAGCATCAGTACCGAGAGCAGGATACTGAGGGGGCGCGCGCTCCAGTGCTTTTTCAGGTGTTTCACGAGATGGAGTTCCTCCTAGAAATCTTCCAAAGTTCTTTCGAAAATCTTTTGTTCAATGATTGCCGGGCCGACCCCCGCCCCGGCGATGCCGGGGCGGGGCGCAGGCCCATGAGACCGTCGGATAAGACCGTCGGATAAGACCGTCGGTGAGACCGTCGGAGCGGCTCTCGGCCCGCTTTACCTTCCGGTCGGGATCTGCACGGTCGTGTCCACATAGACCTTGATCCAGTAAGCCTGATAGGGCTGGAGCGAGCCGGTGGCAGAGACCGTCTGATAGTTCACCCCGTCGTAGCGGTACAGGGTCGGCGAGACCAGGTGGTACTGGGTGCTGACGGCATCGGCGAACGAGAGGTTCGTGGTGCCGGTCAGGAACCGGAGATTTGCGACGGGGATCGCGGACGTGCTGGGCACGCCGATCTGGTTCCACGACGGGTGCAGGGCGACGCTGATGGCCCCGGTCGTCGCGACGCCCGGCTGGACGAGGTCCACGGCGCTCTTCAGGAAGATCCAGTAGCCCACGCCCAGATGCAGGGCATCGGCGGGCGCATTCGGGTCCAAGGCGTATCGACCCAGGAGCGGGTTCCAAACGGCGACGTTGGACCGGTTGCCGTTGGGCGTCGCGCCCACAGCAGCCGTGTTCAGGGCGCCGAACAGGGCGCTGAAGGAGGTGCCGCTGTAGTCGAAGGGCGCGGACAGGAAGTTCAGGCCCGCCGGGAAGGTGTGCAGCGGCAGAATACCGGTGATGCCGGTGAAGTCCAGCCGGCTGAACGTGTTCGCCACGACCGTGACGGCCTGAGCCGCCGTCGTGACGCCGTTCTTGCTGGCCGTGACGGTGTAGGTCCCCTGCCCCAGCGTGAGCGGCCCATAGTTGATCTGCCCGCCGTCCGAGGCCGCCGTGGAGGTCCCGATCGTGACCGGCGCGGGCGTGACGGCAAGGCCGGTGCCCGTGTTGACAATGGCGAGCGTGACGCCGGCCAGCGGGATCGTGCTGCCCGTCCCGGTGACGAGGCCGCCGAGCGTGCCATTCGCGACCGCCCCCAGTGTGATGTCTGGGACGGTCGTCGTGGTGCCGCCGACGACGACTACGGAGATGGGGGCGCTGCTGCCGAAACCTGTCGCCGAGGCGGTCACGTTGTAGGTGCCGGCCGCCAGGGAGGCGATGGTATAGGTGCCGCTGCTATCCGTCGTGGCCGTGGCGGCGACGACGGCTGGGCTGCCGGAGCTGAAGAACACCGAGGCGCCGACGATCGGGTTGCCGGACACGTCTAGGACGCGCCCATTGACGGCGCCGGGGCCGGGCTGGAGGACGAAGTTGACGAGGAGGGCCGCGTTGCTGGCGACAACGAGGTTCGGCTGCGTTTGGCTCCCGAAGCCTGCCTTAGCGGCGACGCCGGTGTAGGTGGACGGGGCTACCGAGGACAGGGCGTAGTTGCCGTTCGAGTCGGTCGTGGTCGAGTAGACCTGCCCGTCACTGGAAGTGAAGGTGACGGTGGCACCGGACACGATGTTGCCGGACGAGTCCGTGACCTTGCCGCCGAGCGACCCGGAGGCGGCGGGGACCAGGGTGAGGCTGGCCTGCTGGAGCGAGTCCCCTTCAACGGTGAACACGATGCCGGGGTTCGAAGTTGCCCGGATGAAGCCGGTCCGGTATGCGGCGAGCGTGTAATTGCCCGGCTCGATGCCGTCAATGCGGTAGTTGCCTGCCGAGTCGGTGGTCGCGCTGAAGGTGCCGCGCCCCGGAATGGCCACGCCAAAAGCGGACTGGAGGTAGACAGTGACGCCCTGGACGCCCGAGCCGACCACGCCATTACCGCTGGTGGAGCGGATGGTGCCGACAATGGAGCCGGTCCGCAGGTAGCTGACGATGTTGTGCAGGACGTTCTGGCGCTGGTTGCGCGGCTCGTAGACAACCGGGTTGGGCTTGAAGTTGATTGTCTGCTTATAGAACTCGGTGCTGAGGGCTTCCAGGCCGAAGGAAGCGTAAACCACCTTGGAACCGGTCCCGCCGGAGGCGGAAAGCGGGTTCTCTGTGTAGATGAGGCCCACACCTCCGACAGAGTTCGCGGCGTCCGGGTTGCCGCGGAAGTTCACTCCGACCGTGCCGAAGGGGTTCACGAAGGCCCCGAGTGTGATGTCCGTATGGGCGCCGGCATTGGGAGTGAGAGTGTCTATTTGACCGACCACGGAGTTGCTCGGCACACCAAGCCCGGTGTCGGGGAACGGCTGGGTGTAAGGCCCGAGCTGATCGAGTGAGCCATCCGTGCGGTAGTTGCCGTAGTAGGCCAGGCTCAGCGGCAGGGTGAACAGGGGCGTTTCCCCGGCGTAGAAGATGTTCCCGCCATAGTTATTGGAGAGGCGGATGAGCCTCTGCCCAGGCGCGACCGTGGAGAACGTCAGGTCAGGATTGATCTCGGGGAAGTTGCCCAGGATCTGGCCGTCGAAGAAGGCCGAGTTGGTGATCCGGTGGTCGGCGACGACGGGGCCGGCGACGATGATCGGGATGTGGGTTCCGGCGTTTGGGCTGGCGAGGCTCGCGCCCAGCACATCGGGCAGGAAGCCGCCCGCCCTGTTATTGGTCGCGCCGTTCTGGGTCAGCGTCGAGCCGACGTCCTGGCCGGAGACGCACAGGCGCCCGCCGGCCGCGACGAAGGCGCGCAGGTCCGCCTGGGTGGCGGTGTCGGCGAGTGTGCCGGGTCCGGCGAGGACATCGCCGGTGAAGGGCGAGATCCACAGGATGCAGCGGTTAGCGACCGTGACCGGGCCGGCCTTGATGCTCACCGGGGTCGGGGCGCTGGTGTCCTGGACGGCGGGCTGGGTGGCGGGCCGGGGCAGGTAGGCGCTGTAAACGGCGCTCGGGACGGGGCCGCGCGCCAGGGTGCGCCAGATGCTGTACTGCTGGGACCGGACGGAGGGGACGCTGTCCTGCGTGCCGCCGTCGTTGATGAACGGGTCGAAGTAGGAGCCAACACCCAAACCATTGAAGACCGGGTTGGTGATGAAGTTCTGCTCGCCGCGGGGGCTATTCTCGGTGCTGAGATCGCGCCCGGTCGGCGAATACAGGGACCCCAGGTACAGCACTTCCGTGTTGGGATTGTTGACGTTGGCGCCGGTGATGACCGTGTGCCGGTAGATGGCGTTGGGCAGGATGTTGACGTCCACGTCCGTGACGTAGGACTCGGCCCCGAAGAACTTGGGGACGAGGTTGAGCAGGCCGCGCTGGCCGCCAAACGTGCTGGCAGCGAACTTCTGGCCAAGGGCGTAGTCGCTGACGACCAGAATATCGTTGTTGCCTATGGATGAGGCCGTGCTGAAGCCCCAAATGTTGTCATAAATGCGCCAGTTGCTGCCCGAGACGAAGCCGCCGTTGTTGGCCGTGTTGCCGGGCTGGACGGCCTTGTCATAGGCGATCACGTCCAGGAAGAAGTCGGTGCCGGTGGTGGGCGTGACCCAGGGGACTGAGTAAAGCACGCCGCCCTGGCCGTCCTGCTGTGAGTCCGGCAAGCGGTTCATCTGGAGCCACTCGGCGGCGTTCCCCTGGCCGAACTGATCGTTCACGGTCGGGCGCACTTTGCCGGCCCCGCTGAAGGGCTGCTGATCGTCCACGCCGGCAAGGTAGTACGGATTGCGGAAGTCAGTCAAGCTGACGTCGCCGGCCTTGGTGCCGCTCGGGTTGGTGGCGAACTGCGGGTTCACGACCTGGCACTCGTATTCCGGCCCCCAGGGGATGAACAGGTTCGGGTCGCCGCCCGGCGGGTGCTGGACGATCAGCTTGGTGTCCGGGTCGGTCACCGGCTTGCCGTTGCCGTCGAAGACGCCCTCGGGGTTGGTGCCGCCGCCGTAGCGGCCGATCGAGATCGTGTCGGACCCGTTCGTGGCAGGGCCAGGGGCGGGGGTACCGGGCGGCGGGGTCTCGACGCCGCCGATCGCGCCGCGCTGGCGCTCGAAGAAGGGGTTGCCGTTGCTGTCCACAAAACGGTTGTAACCGGCGTAGCCGTTTCCATAACCGCCACCGTTCATCAGGGTGTTAGACGACAAGCTGTCGATCAGCGGGCCGGAGCCGGAAAAGCCTGGGCCATTAAGCTGGAACCGGAAGTCACCATCCTTAGCGAAGACCTTGTGCTCCAGGCCCTGAGCGTCCTGGTACTTGGAGTTCGGGTTCTTGATCTGGAGGAAGACCTGTGCCCCGGCCGGGCCGAACGTGGCGGCGCCGGTGTTGTCAATGCCGGCCTCACGGCTGCTGAGGCGTACAGTGATGGTCACAGCCTGGCCGGGATTTATGCCGGTGCGTGTCCTGGTGCCAGCCGAGTCGGCGATGTGGATGACTTCGTTGCCGTTGTAGGGCAGCAGCGTTGGCGGGTCGAGGTTGACCACTTGGGAGACCAGGATGCCGAAGTAATGGGCCCCGACGGTTCCAGAGGAAACCAGATTGCCGCCCTGCGGGACAGAAATGGCGGTCTCGGAGGCCGCCCCGGTCGCGGGGTCGTTGTAGGTAACGGTCCGGTTGGATGAGTAGGCGATGCTGAAAACGCTGGAGAACGGCGACCAAGTCGGGTAAACGTCGTCGAAGGCACCGCCGACGGTTGCGACCGAGTTATCGTCGGTGTTGAGCTTGACGGCAGCGTTGGTCGGGGTGGTCGCGGTTCCAGCCGCTTCCGGCGTCAGGATCTGGGTGAACACAGCGGTGAGCTGGTAGAAGTACTCGGTGCCCACAGTGGCCGTGGTGTCAACGGCCTGGAACTCAGGCTTGTTGGTATTCGGGTCACGGATCGGGTTGCCCTGGGCGTCCGTGAGGGCGACGAACGGCACGTTCGTGAGGTAGGGCGCAACACCCTCCGTCCCGGCGCCGCTGACCGGGGGCCGGTTGCCGGAAGTCGGGGCGCCCGCCGACCGGTACAGGTTGAAGGACGTGGGCGCGCTGGTGCCAGTATTGATGAAGGTGAGCGCCACCTGTCCTTGCTGGTTACCATTAGCGTCCGGCGCGGTGCCGCCGAGGGCACTCAGGATCTGGGGCGGCGCGGCGGCCAGGGTCGTCTGCCCAGAATTGTTGCTGGTGATCAGGTCGCCGAAGCCGCTGCTGACGAGGGGGACCCTGTCGGAAAGCACTTCGATGCCCTCGACGATGGGCGGGTCGCCGGAGACGGGCTTGAAGGCGACGACGATCGAGTTGCGCGGGATGAAGCCGCCGCCATCCATGCCGACCGTGACGGGGGGGAACTCGACCACGATGGCGGTGTTCTGGCCGGGCGTGGGCGCGGTGGTGACGAAGGCGACGTCGGCCCGCGTGAAGGCGTTCGCCGGCGTGGCGCCGTTCACAGGCGTGTTGACGACGGCCGCGGAGGTCGTCTGGCGGTTGAAGCCCGGCTCGCTGAATGTGAGGCTGTAGCCGGCGTTGACC
>JANOOM010000118.1:0-4784 GCA_031421335.1 Armatimonadota bacterium | reverse complement strand
GGGCATTCCGTTGCCCGAGGTTCCCGACATCTGGGTCCCGTCCGACATCCGTGTCCCGCTCGACATCTGGGTCTTCTGGTCCGGCGCTGTCTCCCCAAACGCGCCGCCCATTCCCTGGCCCGCTCCTCCGTGTGCCTCGTGATGCCCGCCGCTCGTCGCGGTCCCCGTTTGGGCGCTCGCTTCCGTGCTCTGCACCGTGACGCTGATCCGATCCAGGTGCAGCCCCGCCTCGCGGAGCGCCGAGCGCAGGTCGCCGGACTGGCCTTCCAGGGCCGCCTTGACCTGCGGGTTCTGAGCGACGATGTGTGCGGTGACGGCCTGGACCGCGTTCGGGTGCGAGCCGGGCGTGATCGTCACCGAGACCTGGAGCTGCCCCCACTCTTTGGGGTGGAGCTGCAAGGTCATCTGCTCTGAGGCGCCGGGTTTGGCGGGTAAGGGCAGAGCGACCACACCATCAGCCGCCTGCCGGATCACCTCGGCCCGGTCCGCCGCCGAGAACGGCTTCACCTCCGTGCTCGCCGCTTCGGTCTGAACGGGGGCCTGTGCCGGGAACGGCAGCAGCGCGTCACTGCCAACGCTTTCAGCGCGCCGCTCGGAGCGTGTCCCGCTCATAAAGGGCTGAAGGTCTGTCCGCGTAGCCCTCGGTTGGACCGCCTGCGCCCTGGTAATAGTATCGGCGACCGCCGCCGCCGACTTGAGGCCGATTTTCGGCGTTTCCCCCGCCGTCAACATCTTGCCGTCCGTGGCCGTGCGACCCTCCGTGGTGCTTCTGCCGTTCATGGCGCTCTGACCCTCCGTGGCCGCTTTGCCCTCCGTAGCGATCGGGCCTTCCATAGGAGCCAAGCCGTCCCTAGCGATGCTGCCGTCCCTGGCGATGTTGCCGTCCCTGGCGATGCTGCCGTCCCTGGCGATGCTGCCGTCCTTAGTGCTCTGTCCCTCCGTGATGAGACTGCCCGCCGTAGCCATCCTGCCTTCCATGGTGGCTCTGCCTTCCATGGTGGCTCTGCCGTCCCTAGCACTCGGGCCGTCCATGGCGCTCTTGCCTTCCTTGGCGATGGGTCCATCCGTGACAGTCAATTCGATTAAAGCAGGCGCAGTGAGCGTCGCCCCCGGCGTGCCGGGCGCTACCCGTTCCGCTCCCAATGCCGCCAGCGTGATCTGCGGCAGCGCCGCCGCCAGAGCGACATCTGTGGGGGCCGTTAAGACCTTTTGCGGTGCCAAGCTCGTTGAAGCGGGCTGCATCGGCGCGATTGCCGGGGCCGCCGCGCCGGGCGCAGACGTTCCCGGCGTCGGGACGGGAGCCGTCGGCGGCAGGCTCACCCCAGCGACAGCCAGGGGCGGCGTGGCGGCCTTCTGCCCCTGCCCGTCGGGCAGAGCCATGGCACGGTCTGTCGCAATCGGCATCACGGGAATCGTAATCAGAAGAACGGGAAAGACGGGAAGGATGGGAAGGCCGAAGCTGTTCGCTCCTGCTCCCTGAAGAGGCAACTCACCGCCCGGCTTTGCGCCCGCCTGGTCCATTTCGGGAGAGGCCGGCACCGGGCTGGTGTCCATTGTCTTTTCTGTCGTCTTATCTGTCGTCTTATCGGTTTTCTTCTGTCCCACCGTCACACCCGCCGTCGGCGGGATGTTCGGCCTGATTTTGATCGGTGCCGGCAGCAGCGGCATGGCCCGCTTCAGGGCCGCTCCCAGCGGCAGGGTTGCCGCGCCCATCGCGGGTGCCGGGGCGCCACTGCGTGCCAGCAGGGACGCGAACAGGGCGGCAAGCGGGTCGCTTCCGGGCGGGCCGGGGGCGGCAAGCGTGGGGGCACGTCCCTGCGGTGTCCCGGCGGCCAAGGTCATCGGCCCGGTACTGATGTCCGGTGGCATCTCGACCTCCTTTGTCTGGGGTTGTTAACGAGAGTATCGGCAGCGGGCGGGAGGAACAAGAGGGGGAAACAGGAGACACAAAAAAGCCGCCCGCCGTGCGATGCACGGCGGGCGGGTCTCTAGAAGGGGAACTGGCCCTGGAAGTGCGGGTCTTTACACCTTCGCCTTCTCCTCCTTGGACACGCCCGCGCCGGTGGCGGCGCCGTTCTTGCCGCCGCCTGTCGCCTTGAGGTAGTCGTCGTTGAAGCGCTTGATGCCGATGTCGGTCAGGGGGTGCTTGAACAGCATCTCCATGGTCTTGAACGGGATCGTCGCGATATGCGCGCCGGCCTTGATGCTCTCGGTCACCTGGAGGGGGCTGCGGATGGAGGCCACCAGGATCTCGGGGTCCTTGGGGAACTCATAGGTTTCCACCATGTTGACCGCCTCGACGATGCTAAGGGGCGCTTCGAGGCTGCCCATGTCGTCAATGCGCCCGACGAAGAATGAGATAAACGAGCCGCCCGCCTTGGCCGCGATCAGGGCCTGCGGGAGCGAGAAGATGAGCGTGACGTTGAAGTTGATCCCCTTGGGCGACAGTTCCTTGACGACCTCCATGGAGTTCGCGTTCATGGGCACCTTGACGAAGATGTTGGGCGCCCAACTCGCGATGTCCTGGGCCTCCTTCATCAGTTTGTCCACGTCGGTCTCGACGCACTCGGCCGAGACGGGGATGTCGCCGACGATATCCAGAATCTCCATCACCCGCGTCTTGTGCGGGACGCCCTCTTTGGCGATGAGCGACGGGTTCGTCGTCACCCCATCCAGGATGCCCCACTTCTTCGCCTGCTTGATCTCGTCCACGTTGGCCGTGTCAATAAAAAACTTCATGGTCCGTGTGCCTCCTCAGCAACAGTGGGGCCGCCGGTTTCGCCGCCTGGCGCCTCGCCCCACTGCTATATACCCCCTTGCCGCCCGAAATTCCTGTCCGCCTAACGGGCGCAACATTTCGTGCCAATCCCGCGTATGACTACGCATGACCTCATTCCCACGTTTCCCCTATCCCATTTCCTTGCTGCTGGCGCTGTCGTTTGGGCTGCTCGCGATCCCCTGCCCCGCCCAGGCCCCGGTCGCATCCGATTACGCCCACGCGCCGACACTGACCGGCCTGCTGCACTGGGCGCGGCTGCCCGTGCGCGTCTTCGTCGCCACACACAGCCCCGAAGAGGAGCAAGGGGGGAAAGACGCCCTGGCCGGGTTCGACACCTGGGTGAAGGCGAGCGGCGGCATCCTCCGCTACCTCGTCGTCAACTCGCCGGGCGCGGCCAACATCGTCGTGCGCTTCACGAACGCCGAGTCGGTGCCGGGCGCGAACGGCGCGGTCGGCCTGACCGACATCCGCTACGTCGGCGCGACGCTCAGACACGCCGACATGCGGCTCGCCACCGGCGACACGCTGCCTGAAGAGCTGCGGTCGGTGGCCGCTCACGAGTTCGGCCACGCCCTGGGCCTCCAGGGCCACAGCGACGACCCCGCCGACCTGATGTTCCCGGCCGCGCCGCGCTATTATTCGGCCCAGCGCGAACACCTGCCCTCCCCGCCCCGGCCGGTCACATCGCGCGACCTGAACACGATGAAGCTTTGCTACCCACGCCTGTTCGGGGGCGGGTGAGGCGGCGACCCGTCTAGCTCGCCGTCCCGTACTCCGCGTCGAACTCTTCCAGCCGCCGCCGCAGCATGAGCGGGACGGGGGCGCGGTGAGCGAAGGGACTGGAATAGTTGTACTTCAGGATCAGGTCGTTGGTCTGTTTGAGGTGCCGTGCATATGCTTCCCGCGCCGACGCGCGCAGGCGCGCGTAGTCGGCGGTCCCGCGTAGGCCCGGCTCGGACACTTCCCAGCGGGCCAGGGTCGCCAAAGCGAGGGCGCGTGAGGCTTCGATCTCTTGTTCCAGCAGCAGCCAGAGCGGCAGCACCTTGTTGTGCTTGAGCAGCCGGTTGACCGCCCCCATGCCGGGCGGCTCGAAGGGGTTGGTGGACAAGTCCAGCGGCTTGCCGCGCCCCGGCAGATTGTCGAACAGGCCCTCGTCAATGGCGTCCTGGATCTTGCGCTCGGCAATCCCCGCCGTCCAGTCCGGGTTGTCCCCCATGTCGTCTATTGAAGCCATTCGCTTCTCCTTCTTACATTTTCCTCACATCATTTTACCCCGTGTGATAATTCCCAGGCAAGCGACTTGACAGGGCGGTGGCGGTCGTGTTAACATAGCGCACGAATGAATGCTCCGTTTCTTGAAGTGTCCGGCCTGAGCAAAGCTTACGGCGGCGTCCGCGCCCTTTCCGATGTCGGTCTGAGTATCGCGCCCGGCGAGGTCCACGCCTTGCTGGGCGAGAACGGGGCGGGCAAGTCCACCTTCATCAAGTGCCTGTCGGGCGCGGTCCGGCCCGACGCGGGGGCGGTGCGAGTGAACGGCACCCGGCTGCTGCCGGGCGACCTGCGGGCGGCGGAAGCAGCAGGTGTCGCCGCGATGCACCAGGAGTCGAGCGCCTTTCCGCATCTGAGCGCGATAGACAACATCTTCGTGGGCCGCGAGCCGCGCCGTTCCCCCTCGATTTTTGGCGGGCTGCTCGACAGGCCGCGCATGGAGCGGGAGGCGCGCGCCCTGATGGGCCGGCTGGGCGAGACTCTGGATCTGCACCGGCCTTTGGAGGAGCTGCCCCTGGCCCAGCGGCAGATGGTGGGGCTGGCCCGCGCCCTGTCTCATCAGAGCCGCCTGCTGATTTTGGATGAGCCGACGGCCTCGCTGTCCGCTCGCGAGGTGCAGACCTTGTTCCGCATCCTCCGGCAGCTTCAGAGCGAGGGTGTCGCCGTCCTTTATATCAGCCACCGGCTGGAAGAGGTCTATGCCCTGGCGAGCCGGGTCACGGTCCTGCGCGACGGC
>JANOOM010000117.1:0-4616 GCA_031421335.1 Armatimonadota bacterium | reverse complement strand
CATGTCGAATACAAGGAGGCCAGATACTCCTATTTCGGCAGGATATATCTTGAGCGGGATGATACGCTTCTCGCGCTGCTTGGTGGTGGCCCCCACCCGGAAATTGCGAGACCTTGTTTCACTCCGCGCGGCATACCTGCCGACGCGAACCTCTTGACTGGCGCAGCGTTCTACCTGTTGGTAGCAGACACCGAGACCGGCCGAGAGAGGTCCGTCTCAAGGCGGGTGGCAGAGCGATGGGTTGATCAAGGTGATACACTGTGGGCGGGATTGAACCACATCACTGACCCGGATTATTTCAGCCCTTCGTGGCTGCTGATGGAAGAATTGGAACAAGTCTACCGGGAATGCCGGAAGCGCGACACGCCAGATCTCTTGTCGGTCGCGGCGGCCTTGGCGGCGATGCGCTTACTGCCGGAAGCGCGCCTGGTCTACTGGTTCGGCAACTAGCGCCCGCTGAGGCGGGACACATGAACGCAGCGCGACGTAGGGGTAGGGCTTGTCCCTATCCTCCCACTCCTCTAGCTTTTGACTTTGACATCGCCAAGGACACACAACATGGGCCTGAAGTTCAATGTAAATCTTGATCGGGATGAAGATGGTATGTGGGTTATCGAGTGCCCCGCCATTCCGGGCTGTGTCAGCCAGGGTGAGACGCGGGAAGAGGCGGAAAAGAATATCAAAGACGCTATCAGCCTGTGCCTGGAAGCGAGGGCGGAACGAGGGATGCCGCTCACGGTCGAGACCCGTCAGGTCGAGGTTACCGCCTGATGCCGGTCGTCCCCTTACTGAGCGGGCGCGATATCGTCAAGGTCTTCGGCGCATTTGGCTGGCAGGTTGATCGCCAGAACGGTAGCCACATCATTCTGGTTAAGCAAGGGGCGGTCGCCACGCTGTCTGTTCCAGACCATAAACAGGTCGCCCGTGGCACGCTCCGCAGCCTGATCCGTGACGCTGACCTGAGCGTCGGCGAATTCGTCTCAGCCGTTTGAATCCCCTGTAACTGTATGCAAAAAGTCCTCTGCGTGTTTGGAACCCGGCCCGACGCCATCAAAATGGCCCCCGTCGTTTTGGAGCTGAAGCGGCGCCCCGACCAGTTTGTCGTCCATGTCGCCGTCACCGGCCAGCACCGCGAGATGCTGGACCAGGTACTGTCTGTCTTTGAGATCACGCCCGACTTTGACCTGAACATCATGACGCAGGGGCAGACACTAGCGCAGGTGACGACGCGTGCCCTTAGCGGCCTGGATCCCATTCTGGACAGCGAAAAACCCGACTGGGTGCTCGCCCAAGGCGACACTACGACAACATTCGTCGCCGCCCTGGCGGCCTTCTACCACCAGGCAAAGTTCGGCCACGTCGAGGCGGGCCTGCGGACGGGCAACAAATATGACCCGTTCCCCGAAGAAATGAACCGCCTGCTGACGACGCGACTGGCGACGCTCCATTTCCCACCGACGCCCGAGGCCGCCGCGAATCTGCGCGCCGACGGGGTGGGGGAGGACCGGATCATCCTGACCGGCAATACCGTCATTGATGCCTTGCTCCAAGTCGCCGCCCAGCCCTACGCGCCCGGCGACCCCCTGCTGCGCGAGATCCTGGACGATCCGCGCCGCATGATACTGGTGACCACCCACCGGCGCGAGAACTGGGGCGAGCCGATGGCCCGCATCGGCCGCGCCGTGCTCCGGCTGGTGGACGATTTCCCCGACGCCGTCGCCGTTGTGCCGTGGCACCGCAACCCCATCGTTCGAGACGCCCTCCGCCCCATCCTCGGCGGCCACCCGCGCGTCCGGCTTATCGAGCCGCAGGACTACGTCCCATTCGTCAAGCTGGAACAAAAAGCGACCATCATCCTCACCGACTCGGGCGGCGTCCAGGAGGAGGCCCCGAGCCTCGGCAAGCCCGTTCTGGTCCTGCGCGAGACTACGGAGCGCCCCGAGGGCGTCGCGGCGGGGACGGCCAAACTCGTCGGCACGGACACTGATCTCATCGTCGCCGAGGCGTCCCGCCTTTTGTCCGACCCCACTGCCTACGCCGCCCAATCCCAGGCCACTTCGCCCTATGGCGACGGTCGGGCGGCGCGGCGCATCGCGGAAGCTTTGGCCCCCCCCGCCCCCAATTCTGGGGGGGGCAGATAAGATGCAGGGGCGCGATCCATCGCGCCCTCCGTTTCGAATCCGTCTGTCCCAACTCCCCCAGAATTGGGGGCGGGGGGACTGCCATGATCACCCTCCCACGCCGCGACACCTCCCGAAATGCCGAAGCCTGGTTCGGGCAGTTCTGGAAGCTGCTGGTCCGGCTCGCCATCATCGCCTTCACCGGCTACTTCATCTGGCGCGTCCGCACCATCCTGACCGACATCCTGGTCGCCTCCGTGCTGGCCTTCGCCCTCATCGGACCCGTCAACTGGCTCTGCCGGTTCCGTGTCCCCCGGATCGGGGCGCGGACGCACCGGCTCATCGCTACGCTGCTCGTGTTCTTTGTGCTGGGCTACGTCGTCTTCGCCGGCGCGACCCTGATGGTCTCGCCCTTTGTGGATCAGGTGCATGGGCTTGCCAGCAATCTGCCCCTGTATCAGCGCAAGATCGCCCAATACGCTGCCGAGGGCCAGGCCCTCTACAAAGGCCTGCCGCCCGATGTGAAGGCACTGCTGCACCGGCCCGAGGGCGCGGGGGCGTCGAGCGGTTTCTCGCCCATGCCATGGCTTCAGAGCCTACTGGTCGCCACCGTTTCTGGCATCGCCCGCATCGTGGACCTCATCTTGATCCCCGTGCTGGCCTTCTACTTCGTGCTGGATGGCCGCGCCCTCCGCAACGAGTTCCTGGCCCTCATCCCGCGCCGTCAGTTCCGGGAGGCACTCGCCCTGATGCGCGAGTCGTCAAGCATCATGCGGACATACATCATCGCCCAGCTCTGGCTGTGCGTCATCGCGGGTATCGTCGTCTACGCGGGTCTGTCGCTCATCCACATGCCCTACGCGCTCGTGTTGGGCCTCCTGGCGGGCTTCACGCGCGCCATTCCGATCATCGGCCCGATCCTCGGCGGTATCCCCATCGTGCTGCTCGCCGCCGTGCTGCCCCCCGACCACGGCGGCGGGATCGCGCTGGCCTTGAAAGTGCTGGTCTTCTTTTCGGCCCTGCACTTGTTTGAAAGCAAGCTGCTGATGCCGAAGTTCATCGGCCACCGCATCCACCTCCACGCCGCCGTCGTCATCATCGTGCTGCTGGTCGGGGCCGAGTTCTTCGGCCTGCTCGGCATGTTCCTGGCCGCACCGCTTGCCGCCATCGGGCGCGTTTTGATCGGCCACTACGTTTTGCGCCCGCGCCGCCTGGCCGACCGCGCCCAGGCGGCGCCTCTTTTGATCAAGACCCAGTAGGGCGCAGAAGACAGAAAGAGACAGCAGCAGAAGGGCGGGGGGACCCCGCCCCTACAAAGACAAGACCGTAGGGATCGGGTCCCCCGACCCTTTTTCCCCTCCATCCTCACTCTGGCCCCCCAGAATTGGGGGCGGTGGGGCCGACCATAGGAGATACGCTTCTTGCCGCCGACCACGCCCGACAATTACACCCCCTACATTTCCTACCTCCAGGCCCTTATCCTGGGATTAGTCCAGGGCGTCACCGAGTTCCTGCCCGTTTCAAGCACTGCCCACATGCGGATACTGCCCGCCCTGCTCAACCACTACAACTCGTCCTGGCCCAACGACACCGGGGCGGCCTTCTCCGCCATCGCCCAACTCGGCCCGATGGTCGGCATCATCGCCTACTTCCGCAAAGATCTGGCGCGCTACGTCGCCGGCCTTGCCCGCAGCGTCCAGAAGGGGCAGCTCTTCCCGCAGGGCGACCAGGACGCCCGCCTGGCCTGGTACGTCGTCTTTGCCACCGTCCCCATCATCGTCAGCGGCCTCGCACTCGAAAAGCGCATTGACAATCAGTACCGCAATTTGTACTTCATCGCGGGCGCCATGATCGTCTTGGCCTTGTTCCTGCTCGCTGCCGAGCTGACCGGCAAGCGGACGCGCCGCCTGGAAAGCTTGACTCTCTGGCAGGCGGTCGGCATCGGGCTGGCCCAGGCGCTGGCCGTCATCCCCGGCACGTCCCGGTCGGGCGTCACCATCACCACGGGCCTGTTTCTCGGACTTAGCCGCGAGGAAGCCGCCCGGTTCTCGTTCCTCTTGTCGGTCCCAGCCATCACACTGGCTGGCCTCTATAAGCTGCTCAAGACGGTGCTTCCGGGGACCATCGGCGAGGGCGCGACCAGCACTGCCCATGCGGCCCTCACCGCCGCCCCGCCAACCCCGCATCTGAGCGAGGTCGCGGGGCCATATGTCTTCGCCGCCGCCGTCGCGGGCGTTTTCGCCTACATCGTGGTCCGCTGGCTGCTTGGCTATTTGAGTGACGAGAAGCACTCGACGATGCCGTTCATCGTCTATCGGATCGTGCTGGGGATCGCTTTGATCCTTCTGGTACATCTGGGGATCGCCGTGCCGCAGTCGCACTGATTCCCCTCCCCGGCGCTTGCACCGCGGAGGAGAAGGAATTTTCCATGCCCCCGCCGAACTTCCCCCTAATTTCGCCGCCGAAATCTGCCGATATATCCGTATCGCGGCAGCC
>JANOOM010000116.1:0-2297 GCA_031421335.1 Armatimonadota bacterium | reverse complement strand
CGCCACAGTAGATTTTCCAGGTGGTCATTCAGACCCGCGTAACGATCCAGCGTTGCCTTGCCCTCGAACTCCACCAGCACATCCACGTCGCTGTCCGGCCCGGCCTCGTCGCGTGCCACCGAGCCGAACAAGGCCAGGCGGCACAGACCAAAGGCCGCAAGTTCCTCCCAGTGCGCCGCCAGTATGGCGAGGGCCTCAGCGCGCCTCATGTTGTTCATCCTCCTGTTGGTTAAAACCGTCAATGAAGCGCTGCCACGTTTCATTGGGCGTCCAGACGCGGTGCAAGTCTTCAGCCGCCTCAGCGGGCGGAACGTGCTGCCTCAAAGTGCGGTAGAGATACAAAAAGGCCGAAACGCGCATGTTGGCGGCACAATGCACGAAGACGGGGCGGCCTGTGTGAGCGTCCATGACGTCAAAGAACCGCTCTGCGTCGGCGGCCGTCGGGTTCTCCCAGTCAATAGGGATGTGGACGTATTCCAGGCCCAGCCGGGAAACAATGTGGCCTTCTTCCGGCAGCGCGTATGGCGAAGAGGCGGGCAGGAGGTTGACGACGGCCTCGAAGCCTGCCGCCTTAACAGCGGCAAGCTCGTCTTCCGTCGGCTGGCCCGCCGTCGCCAAGGAAGGCGAAAGCATGAGGAAGTTATAGATGCCGTCCAGCTCGGCCGCTAGTCGCCCTTCTGCTGCACCGCCGACAGCCCCTTGCTCATGTCCAGCATCCGCTGGACCGGGCGCAGGGCGCGCAGGCGCGTTTCCTCGTCCATCGTGATCTCGGGCCGACGGTCCCGCATGGCGAGGTACAGTTTTTCCAATGTGTTCAGACGCATGTATGGGCACGAGGCGCAGTCGCAGCCTGAGTTCGGCGGGGAGCAGATGAACTGGGCATCGGGCCGCGCTTTTTGCATCTGGTGCAGGATGCCGACCTCGGTGGCGACGATGAACTGCGTGTGCTCAGTGTGCGTCTGCACATACTTCAGCAGCGCCAATGTCGAGCCGGTGAAGTCCGCCTGTTCCAGAACGGCTTCTTCGCACTCCGGGTGCGCGATGAGCTTCGCATCCGGGTATGCCGCCCGCGTCTTGGCGAGCCGCCGGGCGCTGAACTGCTCGTGGACGATGCAGAAGCCCGGCCACAGCACCATCTCGCGGCCGGTCTGCTTCTCCACCCAGCGGCCCAGGTGCCGGTCCGGGCCGAACACGATGGGCGTATCCAGGGGGAGCTGCCTGACGATGTCTGCGGCATTCGAAGACGTCACGATTATGTCTGAAACGGCCTTAACAGCCGCCGATGAGTTGATGTAATTGATGACCGTATGGCCGGGATACTGCTTCAGCCACTCGGCGTACTCATCAATCGGGCACCGGTCGGCCAGGGAACAACCCGCGTCGAGATCAGGCAGCAGGACCAGCTTGCCGGGGTTCAGGATCTTCGCCGTTTCGGCCATGAAATGCACGCCGCAAAAGACGATCACGTCGGCGTCGGTCGCCGCCGCCGCCTGCGCCAAGGCCAGGCTGTCTCCCACATGATCGGCCAGGTCCTGGATATCTGAGTCCTGGTAGTAGTGCGCCAAAATGACCGCGTTCAGCTCCTTCTTCAGCCGCAATACTTCGGCCTCAAGGTCCAAACTCGGATCAATGGCGCGGACGCGCAGCGACAGGTCGTTTTCCTGTCCGAAACTCTGGGCGGGCGGCTTCACGGCTGTGCGGGCCATCTTCAACGGTTCCATCAGCGTTTCCATGGTGTGATTGTGCCTTCTAAGTGCGCTTTAACCTTCTAACGGCGGGCGAGCAGGGAGGGTTCCCGTCACTCTATGGTTCTCGGTCTCTGTCAGCGCGACGCCGCACCGCTTGGATTCCAAAAGAGAGCGGACTTTCAGCGCCGTGACGATCCCCCAGCCCCGCCAGTCGGGGTGGACGCCGGTGAAGTACCATTCCAGTCCCGTGACGACGCCGCGGAACGTCGTCCGGCGCGGCGACCGCCAGGAAGATAGTCTCCAGGTCCCACCCGGCGAGATCAAGTGTGGACGGCAGAAGACGCTCCAGTGGCGCGAGGCCACGCGCCGATAGGAACGGCGCCGCCGCGGTCGGTTGCCTGCACGCACCTTGCGACTTCGCCAGTGCCCGTCACGGCCACCAGTCAATGGTCGGCACCCCCAAGGCGCTCGCGGCGGCGCGGCCGTCATCATAATAGGCGCGTATCATGAAGGCGGACAGAGTAGAACTCCTGCATAAGTTGATCCAAGGGACGAGACTCTTCGCCCTTACCCTCGGGGGCTTGCACTTCTGAAGCCCAGGGGTTACCC
>JANOOM010000115.1:0-1889 GCA_031421335.1 Armatimonadota bacterium | reverse complement strand
AGAGCGCGGCAAGCGGCGCCCCTACGAGACCAGAGACCCACGGCCGCCTAGAACTTCATCCCCAAATTGGCGCTGGCATTGTAATCGGAGGCTGCCGCCGAAGCCTGCTGGCGTTTGCCATTCAAGGATAGGCTGAAACGGTCGCCGAGACTGTGGGTGAACCCGACGGTGTAGGCGACCGACTGGGACGTGGACGGGTCCAGGGCGTTCTGGCGGGTCTGGAAGCCGACCGTCAGCTTCGTGGCCGGGGAGAAGCGCAGGCCGAGGTCGGCGTGGATAGTCTCCTCAGTGTCCGGGGCGTCGTAGCGGCGGGACCAGTCGTAGCCACCGGAGAGGCCCAGAGCGCCGAAGGTGGTTTCCAGGCCGACGCCCTTTCGGGCTAACCGCTGGAGGGCATCGCTGCCGTCGTCAGGGTTCTGGGCGTAGGTGCCAACCAGGCGCACCGACTTGAAGGGGGACAGTGACACTTTGGCCGCGCTGCTGTCGAACAGATCCCCGGCGGCGGTGTCCTTGGCAGGCGCCATGCGGCTTTTGTAGCTGGCCGAGAACTCCACAAATGAGAGCGGGCGCAGGGCACCGCTGACCGAGGCGACGGCCGTATCCAGCGAGTCGGGCGACCCATCGGTCATCTTCTGGCGCAGGGCCAAACCCGCGCCGAACTGCATGGCCGGGTGCGGGTTCAAGGTCAGCAGGACGGACTGCTGATCGGTGGTGGCCGCGCCGAGCTTGGACTGCCCCGCCGAGGTCTCCAGCGAGACGATTTTGGTGGGAGACAGGACCGTCTTGAGGCTGAGATCCGAGCTGTCGGCATTCGTGCCGGGGGCGTTCTTGCCTCCGTAAGAGGCGCTGACTTCCAGTTTGGTGGTCGGGTGCGCGTCCAGGGTCAAGCCCTGCGTCTGGGTCATGCCGCCCGCCGCCGTGCCGGTCTGGGCGAGGGTGGCCGCGACCTGGGTCTTGTCGCTCGGCATCACCGAAACGGCGACCGACATAGTGTTGGTCGCGCCGGTTTGTGGGCCGTCGGTGGGGCTGGCCTGGTGGAAGTCAATGGACGCCGACACCGTCTTGATCGGGGTCAAGTGGCTGCTCAGGCTAAACAACTGCTGGCCGGCGCGCAGGCTGTCGTCGCCGGCGTTGGCGAGGCTGACGCCCGCGCGGGCGAAGCCGAACGAGAACAAGGCCCAGCCCGCCGCCTTCGCCGACCCAGAAAGGGATAAACCGATGCGCTTGTCCGCCGAGTCGGCTGGCGCGTCCTTGCCGGCTTGCACGGCGCTCACAGGAGTGTAGAAAAAGTGGGACGAGAGCCGTGCGTTAGGCCCCCCCGACCAGCCCGCGCCGACGCCCAGGGTCAAGTCGCCGCTCGTGTCCTGGCCCTGTTTGCCGATAGCGTTGAACGAGAAATAGCCGTGCTCGCCGCGCAGCAGATCCACCGAAAGCGGGAGGGTGCGCGCGTCACCGTTGCGCTGGGCCTGTGCTGGGTCCGGCTGGTAGGAAACGGCGGCGACGGACCGGGCGGGCAAAGGGCGCACGAAAGAAACCACGCCGTTGTCGGCGTCTAGAGTGTAGTCCAGGCCCCGGAGCTGTGGCAGGCCGTTGATTGAGACGCTTTCGCTTCCTGGCGTGATATGCTTCCAGCTCAGGGGGAACGGGCCGGACGTGCCGTTGCCGAAGCAGAGGTCCTGGGCGGGCGGCACATCGCACAAGCCGGGGAGGGCCAACATAAGGCCGAGTGTCGTCAAGAGACTGGAAGCGAGGGCGAAGCGGGAACGCATGGCGGGTGTGATCTCCACAGCGTTAGAGTGTGAGGTGCAGGGATTGTTTCAAAGCAGAAGGCGGGGGCCCGTTGAGGCGCCCGCCGCGTTTTTGTTAGCCCAAAGAATTTTGGTAGTAAA
>JANOOM010000114.1:0-2142 GCA_031421335.1 Armatimonadota bacterium | reverse complement strand
CAAGAGTTGGATTTGACCATTAAGGGTGATGTCGTCCGTTTCGCAGGTGTAGGTCGCGGTCTCGCTGGTCGCTTTGAACTCGGTGCGTTTCGCTGTTCCTCGACGCACAAGTATTACATGGCCTCGCGCTACGACTTTGCTGAGTTGCCCGTCACTATAGTACGATGTGAGCCTGTCTGCGGTCATGCGGCAGTCCGCGAGAGAAAGTTCTGCGTTCCCCACATAGGCGAAACACTTCATCTGAGGACCCTTGGGTGCAGGGGTTTGTTTTACGAAGTGGGCCGAGATCGTGAGTGGGCGTATTGAATACTGATTATTCTCATGACGCGAAAAGCCTTGTGCGAGGATTGGCGTGGCGAAGGCAGTTCCCAGCAGTGAAATGGAGACTGCAAAGTGTGCTATGACTCTCATGGTTGTCTTCCTGTTTCGGGCGTGTTGATTCTGAAGAGGAGATGCCCCCGCACCCCCGGTGAAAGCAGCCTGTTTGAGAAAGCGGCGGCGGGACTCGTGGAGCCACTGCTCCTCAGTCGTGATTGGGTCGTGATTGGGTCGTGTCGGAGGGGGTGCCAGGTTCTGCCTGACGGCTGCGTTTCGTGCTGATCAAGGACGTCTCGTTTCTCCTCCCAGTGCGGGAGGCTGGTACAACAAGCCTAGTCGGCGGGCGGCGACAGTGTCGCCCGAAAAGCACATGAAGGGGTGAGCGGATAATACATTCCCACCGTACTACACAAACGAAAATTTGTCAACAATTATTTTTGTGGACGCTCAATCAGGGAAGCCCCAGCACTTCCGGCGCCAGTTCACTCCATTGCGGGTAAACTCTCCTCAAACCACCCGAGGAACCCGCCATGCCCATCGCCTCCATCAACCCCGCCACCGGGGAAACGCTCCAGACTTTTACGCCGCTCACCGACGCCGAAGTCCAGAACAAACTCGCACTCGCCGCCGACGCCTTCCGGGCACACCGGCGGACGTCGTTTGCCGACCGCGCGGCGAAGATGGCACGGGCGGGCGAGATTCTAGACGCCGAGAAACACATGGTCGCCCGGACGATGACGCTGGAAGTCGGCAAGACGCTCAGGTCGTCGGTCGAGGAGGCCGAGAAGTGCGCCCGCGCCTGCCGCTTCTATGCCGAGAACGCCGAGCACATGCTGGCCGATCAGCCCTACCCCGTAGACGGCGCGCGGGCCTTCGTCCGGTATTTGCCGCTCGGGCCGGTGCTGGCCGTCATGCCCTGGAACTTCCCGCTCTGGCAGGTGATCCGGTTCGCCGCGCCCGCGCTCATGGCCGGCAACGTCGGCCTGCTCAAACATGCGCCCAATGTCCCGCAGTGCGCCCTCTATTTGGAAGACCTGTTCCGGCGGGCGGGCTTCGCCCCAGGCGTCTTCCAGGCCCTGCTGATTGAGGCCGAACAAGTGCCGGCCATCCTGGACGACCCGCGTGTGGTCGCCGCCACCTTGACCGGCAGCGAGCGGGCCGGGAGCGCCGTGGCGGGGCAGGCGGGCCGGAACCTGAAAAAGACGGTGATGGAACTCGGCGGTAGTGACCCGTTCATCGTCATGCCGAGCGCCGACCTCGACGCCTCCGTGCAGACGGCGACCAAGGCGCGGACACTCAACAACGGCCAGTCCTGCATCGCCGCCAAGCGGTTCCTGGTACACGAGTCGATCGCCGACGAGTGGACGCGCCGCTTCGTGGCAGCGATGGGGGCGCTGACGGTGGGGGACCCGATGGACCCGGCCACGGACGTCGGCCCGCTGGCGACGCCGTCCATTTTGGAGGGGCTTGCCTCCCAGGTCGAAAGAAGCGTGCAAGCGGGGGCGCGCGTCCTGCTCGGTGGCCACCGTGTCAATGACGTGGGCAACTTCTACGCGCCGACCGTCCTGGCCGACATCCCCGAAAGCGCCCCGGCCTACCGCGAAGAGCTGTTCGGCCCGGTCGCCCTGCTGCTGCGCGTCCGGGACCTGGGCGACGCCATCACCCTCGCCAACGACACGCCGTTCGGCCTGGGCAGCAGCGTCTGGACGAACGATGCCACCGAGCAGTCGCGGTTCATTAACGAAATCGAGGCCGGCATGACGTTCATAAACAGGATGGTGGTTTCCGACCCGCGCCTGCCCTTCGGCGGCATCAAGAACTCCG
>JANOOM010000113.1:0-5485 GCA_031421335.1 Armatimonadota bacterium | reverse complement strand
TGAGGCCGCCGGCGTGCTTCTCTTCGCCCGCCTCGTTCTCGTATTCCTTGCCGAGCGGCAGGGGGCGCAGGGACTTGGCGAGCAGGGTCCACTCGCGGACGTGGACGGAGGTCTCGCCGGTCTTGGTCTTGAAGACGAAGCCTGAAACGCCCGCGATATCGCCGAGGTCCATGTGATGCTGGATGTCACCGTAAAGCTCGTCGCCGATCTCGTCCCGGCGCAGGTAAAGCTGGATTCGGCCCGTCGCATCGGTGATGTCCAGGAAGGCAGCCTTGCCCATGAGCCGCAGGGACGTGACGCGCCCGGCAAGGAAGACGGTGTGGCCATCCAGTTTTTCGAAGTCGGCGACGATCTCGGCGGCGTGGTGGGTGACATCGAACCGCTCGGCCGCGAACGGGTCGCGGCCCGCCGCCCGCAGGGCCTCGAGCTTCTGCCGGCGGATGGGGTCCGTGCCATCGTTCTGATGTAGTTCGGGCTGGGCGTCTTGCGGCATTTCAGGGGTCAAGCGGGTGGCTCCTCACTAGGAATAGGCATCAAAGTCGGGCAGAGTATACCGCAAAAGGCGGGCCTCTCGCTAGGTGTCACCTTTGGCGGCGGGCGCGAGGCCTATAAGCGGAGAAGCGAGCAAAGCGGAAAAGCGAGTGGAAGAACTGGCGCGACTCGTTCGGCGCGCTCAGGCGGGTGACGGGGCGGAGGATGAAGGGGGACGATGAAGAAGAGGAAGGGCGCGGCAAAAGTGCCACGCCCCTTGTTTCATTTACGGCTACTTACGAATGGCGACGATCCGGTACTTGGTCCGGCCGGCAGGAGTGGTGACGGAAACACAGTCGCCGACTTTCTTGCCGAACAGAGCCTCGCCGACCGGCGACTCGTCGCTGATCTTTTCGAGGTTGGGGTTGGCCTCGACCGGCGAGACCAGGGTGAACTCCCAGTCCTCGTCCTCGTCGTTGATCGTGACCACGGAGCCTAGCCCAACGTGGTCGGTGGGGATCTCCTCGGCATCCAAAGGCCGGGCGATCTGCATGATGTGTTTCAGGTCTTCGATGCGGCCTTCCAGAAACGCCTGCGCGTTCTTGGCGTCCTCGTATTCCGAGTTCTCCGTCAGCTCGCCGTAAGTGATGGCGTCCCGGATGCGCTCGGCGACCTCGCGCCGCTCCGTGGTCCGCAGCGATTCCAGCTCGTCGGCGATTTCTTTGTAGCCGGCGGGCGTCAGCACGATCTCTTCAATGTCACCCAAGTCTGTCGTTCTCCTTGCACGGGAGGTCTAGTTTGATTTTGTTTCGTTCCGTGGCCCGAGGCCGGAACACGGAAACACTGCCCGTTCCTGGGCCTCGCGGGCGGACCCAATTCGGCGGTTGGAACGGCAGTGCTTCCTATACGTCACTTTTAGTAGTAATTGTTGCCAAAGTTCGCGCGTTATTATACCCGCACGTCGGCGGGTTTGTCAACCGTAGGGCGCGTCTTTCTTTGGCGCAGGAGGGGCCGGACGCGGGCGACGGCGTCTTTCATGGCGTCGCCATAGAGCTGGTTCAGTCGGGCTGGAGATAGCCGGTGACCGGTGCTGTAGTAAACGGCGGCGGACTTGCCCACGGTGTAAGTCCCGGCATAGGCGATGCAGCCCTTGACGAGCAGCCCGACGCCGCCCGGCACTAGGCCGATCAGCTCGCGGGCCGCCGCGCGCCAGCCGAAGGCGCCGCCGACGACCGGCAGCAACTCGCGCGTCCGTGCGCGCAGGTCCATCTCTTTGTCATAAGCGGCGGCGATGCGGAGCAGCAGCAAGAGCTGGTTCTTGGTCAGGAACACCATGTCGCCGAGGGCCGTCATGGGCAGCAGGAAGGCCGTGTAGGGGATAACGCCTGGTAGGGCCGAAAGGAGCGCGAGCTTGGCGTTCTCTTTTGCCGCCTCGGCGATCAGGAAGGAAACGACGGCGGGGCGAAAAGCGGGGACGCGCCGGGCCAGGGCCAGACGCAGGGCGGGCTGCTCGGCGACGATCTGAGTCAGGGCGGCGGAAAGGCGGGCCTCATCCGACGTCAGGGCGTCCGCGTCCAGAAGCAGGCTGCCGGGCGGGACGTCGGCGCGGGCGGCGTACCGGGCGACGAAGGGCCGGACGTCGGCGGGTCCCGAAGGGCCGAGGTCGCGCGGCATCGCAGACTCCAGGGCCAGCCGGGCGGTCAGCAGATCGGCGGCATCCTGAGTGCCGATGAGGGCAAGGTGAAACGGGCGATCGGCGGCCTCGGCGATGTCCTGAACGCGCAGCGACTTGAAGAGCGTCCACAAACGCATCGCGCCGCCGACCTGTCCCGGCACCGCCTTCAGGGCAAGCGGGGTGAACGGTAATCGTAGCATGCGGGCCTCCTGTCGCCGTGGTTATACCCCAAATCACGGCGGTCATGCAGGAAACTCCCCGCGTCGAAGCGAAGAAGCATCCGAACATGACTCTGCCCCCTCATTATTCATCACTCCGTCACCGGGCCGCACTGGCAGGTTTGCTCCTTTGTGCGGTCCTTGGAGGCTGCGCGAAGCCTCCCTCGTCCACCCCGCCTCTCGTCGGGCGCTGGCAAGGGGCGATGGCGTCCGGCAATGCCGCCGTGTCGTCGGAGTGGGAGATGCGGGCTGACGGCACGTTTTCGCTGACGCTCACACTGCCCCAGGGCGCGATGACGGCGTTGGGGACGTGGGCGGCCCAGGGCGGCGTCCTGACCCAGCGGACGACGGCCCGCACGGTTGCTTTGGGCGATGAACATAAGTCCGCGCCGCTCGCAAGCCCGATGGAGGCGACGTTCGCCTATCAGTTGCAGGACGGCACGCTGACACTGACGCGGCCCGGCACGCACGAGCAGATCGTGCTGACACGGGAAGAAGATACGAAAGGATGATAGGGCATTGACACACCTCCAGGCGTCGCAGTACCAGGCGACACAGTTAGTCTATTACATCATCATTTTCCTGGTCTACGCGACGGTCGGCGGCATCAACGTCATGGTGCTGATGCACCTCCGGGAGAAGGGCAAGACGCACTACCGGGCCTGGTTAGTGCCGGGCCTGGCGGGAAACGCGGTGGGGGTGGTGCTATCTCTGGTCGCGCTAGGCCATTTCCTGCTCCACATCCGCCCGACACCGACCTGCGACTACATCTCCTGAGCGGGATACGGTGTCCTCAGTTTCTTTGCGGTGTATGTCGCAGTCCGGCTGTGGCAGTCAGTGAAGAACGCTCCCACCGTTTCCGCCGCATTGCCGCAGCGAGACCCCTCTGGGTCGCCGCCGGGCGTGTGGCCTCCGCCGCCCCGATAGGCAGAGCGGCAGGGTTTTTAGGGAGGCGCGTGGAACAACTCGGAGGATGAGAGGCCCCCCCCACCCCCAATTTTGGGGGAGCCAGAGTCGGAGGGGAGTTGGAACAGACCACTTCTCGCCCGCATCTCCACAGCGGCATTCCACGAGTACCCCTCGTCCATTGAAGAAATGGAGTTCAACGACGCGCGCCGAGACCCCAAGTGCCGCCACGGGCGCTGGCTCGCCGAGCGGGGCGGCGAGGCGGTCGGCTACGGCGAGTACGGGCAGCGGTCCAGCTCCTACCACCCGCGCCGGTTCTTGCGGCAAATCATCGTCGCGCCGGTGGAAAAGGGTGTGTGGATGTCGGCGCTCTTGAAAAACCCCGGCCTGGTCCGCGGCGCCTGCTCATTTGGGGTAAAAGATGGGGAGTATATCGGCGCCACCATGCTGAGGTCGAGCCAGAGCGACAACGAAGCGACAACGACCTGACGACCGGCCTGACGGGGGTGCGGCGCCCGTACCGGCGGCAGGAGGTGGCGCTTGCCTTGAAAGTCGAGACCCTTGCCTGGGCGAAGCGGAATGGGTACCTTCAGGTCAAGACCTGGAACGAGGCGAGCAACTTGGGGATGCTCGGCATCAACGGGCGGCTGGGCTTCGTCCGGCAGCCGGCGTGGCTGGACATGGTGAAGGTGCTGAAAGAGGAAGAAGAGGGACGCATATGACACTGCCGATCGTACACTTGACGGGGACGGCGTATGAGCAGGGGGTCCAGCATGGGCAGACCCTAAAGGACCGCATCGCGCACAACCTGGACGTCTACTTTGCCCGCTTCGAGCGGGAAACGGGGCTGGCCCGGCCCGAAGTGCTGGACCGGGCGCGGCGCTACGCCCACGCCATCCAGAAGCAGAACGCGGACTACTTCGAGGGGATGCGCGGGGTGGCCGACGGGTCGGGGTTCGCGCCCGACGACATCGCCGCCTTGCAGGTGCGCTACGAGATTCTTTACTATCAGTTCGGCAAGAACGCCCAGAGCGAAGACGTGGACGGCTGCACCGCGTTCGCTGTGCTGCCCGAAGCGTCCGCCGACGGGCACCTGCTGGTGGGCCAAAACTGGGACTGGATACCGCAGGTGCAAGGGGCCGTCCTGCACACGACCGACCCGGACGGGATGGAAACGCTGGCCTTCACCGAGGCAGGGATCGTCGGCGGCAAGATCGGGCTGAACAGCGCGGGCGTCGGGCTTGCGATCAACGGCATGACCAGTACGGACGATGACTGGTCAACATTGGCGAAGCCGTTCCACGTCCGCTGCTACGAGATCCTGCGCGCCCGCGACTTCGACGCCGCCGTCCGGGTCGTGACAGGCGAGGACCGCGCCTGCTCCACGAATTTCCTGATTGCCCAGACCCCTGACAGGGTCGTGGACATCGAGGCCGCGCCGGACAAGCTGCGGCTGCTGGCCTGCGAGCGGGGGCGATTGACCCACACCAACAACTTCACCGAGCCGGCCGAGATCGGCGTCGCGGAGCCGCCCAACCCGAAGCGGCTGTTTTCGGTGGGGCGTCGGTCGCGCCTGGGCGAGCTGCTGGAAGCGCCGGAAAAGGTGGCCGTTTCAGACATCGAGGCGGGCCTGCGCGACCACGTCCGCTACCCTTACGGCATTTGCCGCCACGCCGCCGAAGGGCTGGAGCCGCCGGAACACCATTACATCACGGTCACGTCGGTGGTCATGGACCTGACCGCCAAAACCCTGAGCTTGACGGACGGCGTGCCCTGCGAGAACGAGTACGAGACGGTGTCGCTAGGCTGAGGGGGGAGCGGTGACCAAAGAGACTTTCATCCCGCCACCACCGTTCGCGGCCCGCTTGCAGGAGGGCGAGCGCCTTCTGTGGCAGGGGCGGCCCTACGCCGCACGGTTCAACCGGCCTCGGGTGATCGCCTATGCGTTCGTGCTGCTGCCGTGCTTGCCCGTTCTCGTCTGGGCGGCCGCTTACAAGCTCGGCGCGAGCCTGCCCCTATTGTCGCCGCTCACGTTCGCTATCGCGCTCGGCCTGTGGCCGGTCGCCTGCTGGGCGGTGTCGCTGTATGTGGGCGAGCAGACCGGGTGGGCCGCTTATGCCCTGACGGACCGGCGCGTCATGATCCGGCGGCTGGAGCGGCTGACCTCCAAAAACAGCCGCCCGAAGATCGAGGAGTACCCGCTCGGCTCGCTCCG
>JANOOM010000112.1:0-5757 GCA_031421335.1 Armatimonadota bacterium | reverse complement strand
GACTTCCAGGGTATCGCAGAGAAGGCGTTTTTGTGAGTGTGTAGGGTGTATTCTATATTTTACGCAAATCGTTGTCACGTTGATGTTATACAACATTTTGCGTAATGCACCTGCAAGATTTCGCAAGGCCCGAATATCTTGCCATCGCAATGGCAAGGCGACATTCATCCCCAGGGACAAGCCACAGGGGGTTTCTGCCGCATTTTTATAAAAAGGAGGTCTGATCGCGGCTGGTCAAGATGGGGTCTTCAAGCTTCTGCCCGAGATCGTCTGGATACTGCATGAAGCGTTCACCTCTCCGCTCGATGGCCCCGGCAGCGATCTCATCGAGAAACCATAATGCTCTACGTCGAGCTTCCTGCTCCAGTGGGGGAGCCTCGCCCGGAAACTGAGCATTCGCGAGCCGTATCATGTCGGCAGATGTGTAGGCACCGACTGCTTCCAGTATGTCCGCTACTCGGGCTGCACTTCCACCGGCAAAACAATCTATGGTATCCGAACAAGCCTTCCATCGCGACAATCGAGTTGGGTTCTGCGATCACGAAGACGACCTGCTGCAAAGGCGTCAGTCCCTCAAACCCCTGTTCAGCCTCTTTCGCGGCGACCCTCTCGATGGCGGAAGAGGCCACTTCTGAAGCGTTCGGGGGTCTCACGACCGCGCGCTCTTCATGTACAGAAGACGGGCGTTGCGCTCCATCTTGGAGTTGAAGGGGTCCAGCCGTCGGGCGCTCTCGTAGTGGCCGAACGAGTCGGTGAACTTGCCCTGGCGGTAGCAGACGTAGCCGAGCAGGTCGTGGGCCTCGCGGTCCTCGGGGGCCTCGGCGCAGTAGAGGCGGAGCAGCGATTCGGCGGCGGGATAGTCGCCGATCAGGTACAAGTCCCGGCCCAGGTTCTTGCGCGCCTTGGCCCACTCCGGGGAAAGCTCCAGGACGCGCCGATAGGACGCGACGGCCGCCCGCGGATCTTCCAGATAGTCGTGGCACAGGCCGACGGCGAAGTGGGTGTGGGCGTCCTCGGGCCAGTCCTCGCGGACGCGCTCCAGATGCCCGAGGGCCTCGGCGTAGCGCTCGGCTTCGAGGTGGTGGCAGGCCAAAAAGAAGTTCGCCCAGGGGTTGTCCAGGTCGAACTCGTAGAGGGCGCGCGCGTGCGAGATCGCGTCCTCTAGGCGGCCATCCTCGTAGGCGGCGCGCACAGCGCCTTCCTGCTGGAGCGCCCGCCAGCGCTGGGCGATTCGGGTGATGAGGTTCATGGCATGAGTTCCGTATCTAAATGACTCCAGAGCCGTATTAAGACATTGGCCCATTATAAACGAACGGGCCGGCCCTGTCAAGCGGACATCCGGCCCCGCGCCGACCGGGTGGGGACGCGAATCGGGGCCGGATTCGGTATAATCTCTATGGCGAAAGACATCACGTGGCAGGCGCCCGCTCTGCCGGATGGATATGGACTGGGATGAAGACCCCAGGCCGACGGATGTCTTGCTTCTGGAAGGCACGCCGCTGCTCGGGGTCAATCTGCTCGCCGGCTCGCTGCTGCAAGCCGAGATGACCGACGGCGGCGAGGTCTCCATCGAGCTGCTGTCGCCGCCCCCACTATTTCTGGGCATTCTGTCTATGACCTCACCAGGTTTCGGGCCTGTTCCTTGACACCGCCCGCCCGAGGGCGCTATAATAAAGGGGCTTTCCATGGGGCGATCGTGCCCAGCGGCCCCCGAAGACTCAATCCGAAGACTCAATCCGAAGACTCGACCCGAAGACTCAATCCGACGTGAAGAACAAACAATAACAAGACACGAGAGGTCCAACCCCAATGGCAGCAAGCCCCACCGCGCCTCCGCATAAGACACAAAAGCATAATGACAAAAACGGCGGCAAGAGCGCCAAGCTGCGCGCGCCTCGCTATGACGCCCACAGCGTTGGCCTGGAGCCGACCTCGGCGGCCTCGGTCATCAAGGCGCTGAACCTCAGCGACGCGGACCTCCTGCACACCTACCAGCAGATGCTGGACATCCGCCATTTCGAGCAGCAGTGCGAGCGCGGCTTCCGCGCCGGCAAGGTCGGCGGCTATCTGCACCTCTATATCGGCCAGGAAGCCGTCTCCATGGGCGTCCTGCGTGCGGGCATCCCTGGCGACCAGGCCCTGTCGTCGTACCGCGACCACGCGCACTGCTTGATCTTGGGCAGCGACCCAAACAGGCTGATGGCAGAGATCTACGGCAAGGCGACCGGCATCTCGCGCGGCAAGGGTGGCTCCATGCACCTGTTCGACAAGGAACACGGCTTTGCGGGCGGCTACGGCATCGTCGGCGGCAACGTGCCGCTGGCCGTCGGCATCGGCTGGGCGCTCAAGCACGCGCCGGAATTCAAGGGCAAGGGCAACATCTGCGTCTGCTTCCTGGGCGACGGCTCCATGAACGCGGGCGGCTTCCACGAGGCGATGAACATGGCGCAGCTTTATGAGCTGCCGATCTTGTACGTCCTGGAAAACAACAAGTACGCCATGGGAACGTCGGTGGACCGGTCCTCGGCCAACACAGACCTGGACTCGCGCGCCGCCTCCTACGCCATGGCACACTCCAAGGTGGATGGGCAGGACTACTTCGCCGTCCGCCAGGCCGCCCAGGAGATCGTGGACAACATGCGCCGCAACCCGGCCCCCTACTTCCTCGAAGCCATCACCTACCGCTATTCCGGCCACGGCGCGGCGGACGGGGCCGAAACGCAGGGGACCTACCGGGACCCCGCCGAGACGGACCAGTGGAAGGGCCGCGACCCGCTGCTGATCCTGGAAAAGAATCTGCGCGAGCAGGGAGTTTTGGACGACGCCAAGAAGGACGTGATGGACAAGCAGGCCATCGCCATAGCGCGCGCCGCTGCCGACTTCGCCGACGAAAGCCCCGCCTGTTCCCTCGAAGAACTCACCCAGAACGTTTACGCGGATTAAAGCGGCCGGACACCACCAAAGGAACATTCAGCAATACTATGGCAGAAGTGATTATGCCCAAGATGGGCGACGCGATGGAAGAAGGAACGCTGGTCTCCTGGCACAAACAGGACGGTGAGACCGTCGCGGTGGGCGATGTGATCGCCGAGATCGAGACGGACAAGAGCAACGTGGAGATCGAGGCTGAAGACGCCGGCGTCCTGCATACCCAGGCCCAGCCCGGCGCGGTCGTCGCCGTCGGCAAGGTCATCGCCATCATCGGCGACAGCGTCAGGACCGCCGCGAACGGCTCGGCCTCGAACGGCAACGGTTCCAATGGCTCGGCGGCGAAGTCGGCGGGCAATGGCACGAACGGTGCCCAGCCGCAGGCGGCCGGGCACCTCGCCAAGGACCCGCAATCGGTCCACATCGGCGAGAGCACGCAGTTCCGGGCTGACAACAGCCACGAGCCGACCGGCCAGACCGAGAACATGACCTATGCCGACGCCATCCGGCTCGCCCTCCAGGAAGAAATGGACCGTGACGAGAAGGTGTTCATGCTCGGCGAAGAGATCGGCCAGTACCAGGGCACGTTCAAGATCACCAAGGACTTCTTACAGAAGTACGGCCCCGAACGCATTGTGGACACGCCGATCTCCGAAGCGGGCATGGTGGGTATGACGGTCGGGTCGGCCATGATGGGCCTGCGGCCCATCATCGAGTTCATGACCCTGAACTTCGCTCTGGTCGCCTGGGACGGCATCATCAACCACGCCGCCAAGATCCTCTACATGAGCGGTGGCCAGTTCAACGTCCCCTGCGTCCTGCGCGGGCCGGGCGGCGTGGGCGTCCAGCTTTCGGCCCAGCACTCGCAGGATTTGGCGCACTGGTATGCCAACACGCCCGGCCTGAAAGTGGTCGTGCCGGCCACGCCCGCCGACGCCAAGGGGCTGCTCAAGGCCGCCATCCGCGACAACAATCCGGTCGTCTTCACCGAGCACGCCGGCTTGTACCGAACCAAGGGCGACGTGCCGACGGACCCCGACTTCATCGTCCCCATCGGAGTCGCCGACATCAAGCGCGAAGGCACCGACGTTTCGATCATTTCCTATTCGCGCGGCACGATGCTGGCCCTGGCCGCCGCCGAGCAGCTCGCGGAAGAAGGCATCAGCGCCGAGGTCGTGGACCTGCGCTCGCTCCAGCCGCTCGACATCGAGACGGTCATCAAGAGCGTCAAGAAGACTCACCGCGCCGTCGTCGTCCAGGAGCAGTGGCTGTTCTACGGCGTCGCTGCCGAGTTCGCCGCCCAGATCGGAACGGAGGCGTTCGATTACCTTGACGCCCCCGTGGAGCGCGTCGCCGGCTCGTTCACCCCGATGCCCTACTCGCGCGCTTTGGAACTTGCCGCCACGCCGCACGAGGCAGACATCATCGCCGCCGTCAAGAAGACGCTGGCCCGGAGCGCTTAGGAAAAACCCATGCCAGAAGTGATCATGCCCAAAATGGGCGACGCGATGGAAGAAGGCACCCTGCTCCAGTGGCTGAAGCAGGACGGTGAGACCGTCGCGGCGGGCGACGTGATCGCCGAGATCGAGACGGACAAGAGCAACGTGGAGATCGAGGCTGAAGACGCCGGCGTCCTGCATACCCAGGCCCAGCCCGGCGCGGTCGTCGCCGTCGGCAAGGTCATCGCCATGATCGGCGAGGACACGCCCAAGGCCGCCGCTGCCGCTCCGGCGGAAGCCGCCGCGCCTGCCTGCCCGATTGACGCTGGCCCTAAGCGCTCTCCGAGCGTTGTCCGCGAGACGGCCGCCCCGACCCAGTCCACCCCCCGGACGAACGGCACCGGCCGCTTGAAGGCGTCCCCACTGGCCCGGTCCGTCGCCAAGCAGCGCGGCCTGGACATCGCCCAGGTCAAGGGCACCGGGCCATTAGGGCGCGTCATCGAAGCCGACGTGCTGGCCTTCGCCGGCTCTCAGACCGCCGCGCCTCCCCTCGCCGAGGTCCCCGCCGCGCCGTCAACCGCTGTCCAGACTGGCCTGCCGCCCGCACAGGCGACGCCCGCTGTCCCGCAGAAGCGCGCGGACACGACGCCCGCCCCGCTTACCGTTCCGACCGAGTTGTCGGCCATGCGGAAGATCATCGCGCGCCGCATGGTGGAAAGCAAGACCACCATCCCGCACTTCTACATCACCTCGGAAGTGGACATGGCCGAGGCGATGCTGCTGCGCGAGAAGCTGAACGCCTACGACGAGACTCTGGCGAAGATCACGCTCAATGACATGATTGTGAAAGCCTCCGCCAAGGCACTGGTCAAGTTCCCCGCCGTCAACGCCGCCTTCAAGGACGACAAGGTCTACCCCGGTGCGGGCTTCCACGTCGGCATCGCCGTCGCACTCGATGACGGCCTGATCGTCCCGGTCGTCCGCGACGCCGACACGCTCCCGCTGCGGAAGCTCGCCGAGGCCAGCAAGTCGCTCGTCAAGAAGGCCCGTGACAAGAAGCTCCAGCCTTCCGAATACAGCGGCGGCACCTTCACCGTTTCTAACCTCGGGCCGTTCGACGTGGAGAGCTTCACCGCCATCATTGACCCCGCCCAGGGCGCGATATTGGCCGTCTCCAGCATCGTCAAAAAGGCGGTCGTGCTGGCCGACGATACCCTCGCCGTCCGCCCGCGCATGAACCTGACCTTCAGCGGCGACCACCGGGTCATGGACGGGGCGACCGGGGCGCGGTTCCTGCAAGAATTGAAGCGGCTCCTCCAGAACCCGCTGTCCTTGATGGAGTAGGCGGTGTACAGAAAGGCCCGGCGCACTCGCGTCGGGCCTTTGTTTT
>JANOOM010000111.1:0-11209 GCA_031421335.1 Armatimonadota bacterium | reverse complement strand
TCTGCATCGCCACACGACCAATAACCGGCGCGCGCTTGCCCCGGACCGTGATCGTGACCGGCGCGGGCCGCAGCAGGTTCTTCAAGCCGCGCAGGCCGGCCAAGGCGCTCGCCGGGGCGACCGAAAAGCCGTCGGCGTAGCCGACCGGGAGGACGGCGATTTTCGTCGGGCGGCGCGTGACGAACTCTCCGCCATACCCGATGGCGCTCCCCGCCGGCACGTCCCGGACAGCGACGACGCGCGCCTGCATCCGCCACGTCTCTTGAAGGTCTAACGTGCGCGGAACGGCCGCCGATGGGTACTGCCCGTAGAGGATGGTGCCGGGCCGGACGGCGTCCAGCCGCAGATCGGGGAAGCGGACCATGGCCGCCGAGTTGGCGCAGTGCCGCAGGCCCGGCTTGATGCCGTCATGTTCCAGGCCGCGCAGGACGCGGTCAAACTCGTCGAACTGCCGCCGCGTGGCCGTTTCGTCTTTTTCCAGTGCCCGCGCAAAATGCGTGTAGACGCCGGCGAAGTTCAGCTCTTGCGCCTTGTCAATGCGCTTCGCCAGTTCCAGGGCCTCGGACGGCAGCGCGCCCAGTCGCCCCATGCCCGTGTCCACTTTCAGATGCACCGAGGCGGGCCTACCCGACGTCCGCGCCGCCTCGGAAACGGCGTCCATGTCGGCGGCGGCACCGATCGTCAAGTCAAGATCGGCGGCCAGCAGCATCCTGATCTGCTCCGGCAGCGGCGGCAGGAAGACGAGGATGCGGCCCATAATATGAGCCGCACGCAGTTCCATCGCTTCGGCGGGCGTCGTGACGGCGAAGAAGTCCGCGCCCGCGTCTTGGAAAACGCGCGCAGTCTCCCCTGCCCCGTGCCCGAAGGCATTGGCCTTGACGACGGCGATGATCTGCGGCGGCGCTCCCGCGCCCAAAGCCAGCAGCGCGCGTACGGCGTTGAAATTGTGTGCCAGGGCACTGCGGCTGACGGAGACCCAGGCGTCGGACATGATGTTATCGGTCAATCGGCCCCCTTCTCCGGCGGCGGCGCGGTTGCCGCCCGCGGCACGGACTGATGCCGTGATGCCAGTGTCTGCGTTTCGCGCGGGTGCGCCGCCTGCCATTCGGCGGCTTCGGCCACTAGGCGGTCGTGGTCGCCGGCCTCGTCGCGCAGGACGGTCAGCATGAATTGCTGGTGTGCGGCGGCGCGGGCCGCGACGGTGCGCCCGCTGCCGGAGAGCCGCGTCGTCTCGAACAGGACGGTCGGCACGCCCAAAATGACTGCGCCATAGCGGTGTGCCAGCCGGGCGGGGTGCGTGTCCGTGATCCAGTGGCTGACGACGAGAAAACCCTCCGCCCGCATCGCCCCCTGGACGACAGCCTGGGCGCCGTCACAGGCGGCGACGACGGCCGCGCTCGCGCCGCTGCCGGCCTCAGCCGCTTCGGTGAAGTCCGGGCGCGGGTCGTTCGGGTACAGCTCGTGCTGGTCGGTCATCAGGTCTGGGTGCAAGCGCTGGATGGCCGAATAAAGTGCTCGCGTCTCGGGCTGCGTGCGACGCAGCCAGTCCCGGTTCAGGTCCACGTTGTGGGCATTGTGCCGCAGGAACCGCTCAGACCCGTCCGGGTTCGCCATCGGCACGACCATAACGGTCGCCCGTCTCAGGTAGCCCGCCAATGGCGTGTCGTCGTCGGCTTTGACGAGCGCATTGATGAACGCCAGGGCGCCCTCCGTGCTGGCCGGCTCGTGTCCGTGCTGGCGGCAGAGGTAGAAAATACGCTTCGGCCCCCCCGCCCCCAATACTGGGGGAGTCTGAACGGACATATCCGTAGGGGCGCGATTCATCACGCCCTCCTGTTCTGCTCCTAGTCCAGCTCCCCCATTGTTGGGGGCGGGGGGGGCCGCGAGCGTGACCAGCCACAGGCCGCGGCCCTTGACTGACTTACCCAGGCTCGAAAGCGTCATCCGGCCCGCATGGGCCTTGTCATACTCTTGGAGCGCGCGGAGCTGCCGGAGCATGGCGGCGTAGCGTGTCGTGCCGGGCGGCCGGCTCAGGTTCTTCTCGGCGCGGGCCGGGGCGCAGGCGGCGGACAGAAAGAACAGCGCCGGCAGGACGCGAGTGAGGGCACGAATCCAGCGAGGCATAACTTGCTTCCTCTCCAGTGATTATCGGCAGTGGGCTGTTAAATTTGCAGATGGTCAGCGGCCCTTGAATCGGCGCACTACCTTTTGGTACGTCGGTTTGCCGGTCGTATACACCCAGTACGCCGCTTTGTTATAGACCAAATCATACTCGCCAACGTACTCGACGTAGCGCGTGCCGAAGCCCTCTTTGAAGCGGTTCAGCCCCTGCAAGTGGTCTTCCTTCTCGACCTCGGCCGCCGCCTCCCCTTCCTGGCGACGGCGCGGGCTGACGCCCCGAAAGTCGTACCAGGTGCAGCCGGACTCGCGCGCCCAGCGGATCATGGCCCACTGCATCGCATAGTTCGGCATCACGTTCCGGTGCTCGTTGGACGACTCGCCGTAGACGTACCACGCCTTATCGCCGATGATGAAACAGAGCGCCCCCGATAGGATCTGGCCTTGATAGCGTGTCATGAACAGCTTCGCCATGCCGGCGGGGATCAGGTTGTCCCAAAGCGTTTGGAAGTACGACAGCGGGCGCGGGCGGAAGCCGTTACGCGCCCCCGTCACCTGCATCAAGTCGTTGAAGACGACCAGATCCTCGCGCGTCAGGTCCGTCAGCACTTCAACGCCGTGCTTTTCCAGGCCCAGCTTGATGTTGCGGCGCACCTGCGGCTTGAACGAGGCCAGCAGGTCCGCCTCGGTGCGGCCCGCCAGGTCGAGCTGCATGACGCAGCGCGGCTGCGTCCCGCCGAAGCCCTGGACGTCGAAGTTTGGCGGCGGCGCGAAGCCGTGGCGGGTCAGCAGGGCCGAAACATCAGTGCGCTCGATCGGCACAGCCGGGTCAATCGTCAGAAATGCGGCCCCCTCTTTGGCGGCGCGGACACGGACGGCATCCAGCAACGCAGACAGGGCGGCCTCGTCGTGCCAGTCTTCCAGCAGCGGGCCGCGCGGGGCGTAAAAGAAGGGGCCGACGAGTGGCAGCTTGCGCCGGAGCAGGGAGACGCCGCCAGTCAGGCGCTCACCCCGGAACAGGCCGAGCCGGATGGGGGTCCAGTCAGCGCCCTTGACGCCCCCCCATTCCCAGGCTTGGAGTACGTCGCCCTCAGGGACGCGGCCCACGAAGAGGTTCCAGGCGGCGTGATCTTGCGGGGTCGTCAGCTCGCGGACGGCAAACGGCAATGTTTCGGGGGCGGGGGAAGTCGTGAGGCTCAAAAGGCGATAGCTCCTAGGTCAAATGTGTAGCGGTTCTCGTCGGGAAGGTGGCGGGCGGTTGAAACCGCGCCAACAAAACCACAAAACCTGCCTCCGCAGGTTAATATAGGGTCCAGAGTCCGGTCTTCTCCGAGTCCACGGACTTGTTGGCGCAAGGGCGAGCCGCCCACCGCTTTTCTAGACAGTCTCTCAGGATCGCACTCATTTCGCCCCCGCTCTACTCACGAAGAGATTCCGGACAGCGGCCTCGAACGCGGGGAAACAGCCGCCACCCTGCTCGGTCAGGCCCTGGTGCTGGATCATGTAAAGGGCAACGATGCCCGCATCGGGGTAGACCTTCATGTCCGTCCCACCGGCCCCGCCGTGTCCGAAGCTGTCCGGGCCGAGCGACCAGCCCAAGCCGTAGTTTGCTTCGGCCTCGGCGGGCGTCTGGCGCTGAGCCATCTGGGTGACGGCGCTCTCCGAGAGTAGCCGCGTCCCCCCATAGACCCCGCGCCCGAGGACCATCCGCAGGAACTTCAGCATGTCCGGGGCCGTGGAAAAAAGTCCGCCGGCCGGCACGGCCTGGCGCTCCGGACTGTCCAGGGGGCGGAAGAGGAAAGAAATGTTGGTCGCCTCGTAAGCGGACCCGTCCGCCGAGGGGCGGTAAGTCGTCGCCAGCCGGCCGAGCTGTTCTGGACTGGGGCGGAAAGTGGTATCGCTCATGCCGAGGGGCCGCAGGAGGCGTTCCATGACGAAGGACTCATACGACATCCCGCTCACCACCTCGATCACGCGGCCTATGGTGTTGATCCCCATGTTGGAATACAAGTACTTTTGGCCCGGCTGGGACACGAGCGTTGTCATCACATAACTCCGCATGGTCTGGGGCAGCGTCAAAAGGTCAATGGTGGGTTCTTCCATGGCCGAGAGGAACGGCATCCCGCTCATGTGGCACAGCAGGTCGCGGAGCGTGACCGGGCGCTCGGATCGCCTGAGCAGAAGGTGGTCTTCGTCTTCTTCCGCCCGCACCCAGAGCTTCCCGAACTCCGGCAGGTACTCTGCCACGGGATCATCGAGCCGGACCTTCGACTCGTCCACGAGCATCATCAGGGCGGCGGCGGTGACCGGCTTGGTCTGGGAGGCGACCCAGAACAGGGTGTCCATTCGCATTGGGCGGCCCTGCGCGATGTCGGCATGGCCGACGGCGGCTTCCGCCAAGATGCCGCCTTCGTCGGCGACCAGGACGACCGTGCCGGGTATCGCCCCGGAGGCCGCGAACGGGCCTAAAACGTCTTCAAGAGAACTATTCACGATTACCGTCTCCCATTGACTTCTCGCAGTTTCCTCCTCAAGTATGGCACAGGCGCCCACGCCTGTCAACCGCGTTCGCGCTTCCCGACCTGCTCCCGCACGATGCCGAGGAAGTTTTGCAGGGCGGGTGCGGCGTCTTCTTTGCGCGTGACGACCGCAAGCTCGGTCCGGGGCGCCGAGTCCGGCAGGGGCCGGTAGACGACGCCGTCCCGGTGCAGGTGCTGGACGCTGGCGGGCAGAAGAGCGACGCCGAGGCCCGCCGCGACCAGGCTGATCGCCGTCTGCATTTCGCGTACTTCCTGGACGACGTGCGGCATGAACCCCGCCCCCTCGCAGACGGCACGGACGACTTGGGCGTAGGAAGGTGGCGGCTTCTCGGGGAACGAGACGAATGGCTCCCCGGCGAGCATCGCCAGCGACAGCATTTTGTGGTTCGTCAGCGGGTGAGCGGCGGGTAGGGCTACTAAAAACGGCTCGCGCAGGACAGCCTCGACGACCATCTCCGCTTCCTCCGTGTGGGGCCGGGCGAACCCGACGTGAATGGTACCGTCGCGCAGGGCGGCGGACTGCTCCGCGGCGTTGAGTTCCATCAGCGACAGGGCGACGTCGGGGAAGCGCGCCCGGAAGTCGTGCAGGACGGCGGGCAGAAGGTCATAAGTGGCCGAGGCCGCGAACCCGATGCCGAGCCATCCCGTCTCCCCCCGCGCCGCCCGCTGCGCGGCCTGAACGGCAGCGTCGAGTCCCGTCATGGTCTGCCGCGCGCCCACCAGGAAGACCTCGCCGGCGGGCGTGAGCTGCACCCGGCGGCTGGTCCTCTGGAACAGCGTCACTCCCAGCTCGCGCTCGAGCTGCTGGATCTGCTGACTGAGCGGCGGCTGGGCGATGAACAGCCGCGCTGCCGCCCGCCCGAAGTGGAGTTCCTCAGCCACGGCCACGAAGTATCGCAGGTGCCTCAGTTCCATATCCGCAGCCTCTCAATCAAACAACAAAGATATATTGGACACACAGAAGATTATAGCGCATAATAGCGAGTATGAGCGAAACAATAATCGCGCCCGCTCGGTCGGCGAAAGAGCAGTTCGACAAACAGGCCGCCCACTACGACGCCCAGTGGAACTCCTGGAGCGAGGAAACGTTAGGCTGGCTGCTGGAGCGGGCCGAGCCGCGCCCCAGTGACTTCGTGCTGGACGTGGCGACCGGGACCGGGTTTACGGCTCTGGCCTTCGCTCCGCATGTCCAGACCGTGATCGGTATGGACCTTTCCTCCGGGATGCTGGACCAGGCGCGGCAGCAGGCCGGTAACCGCCGGATCGCGAACGCCGTCTTCCAGGAAGGTGCCGCCGAGTCTCTGCCTTTCGCCGATAGGAGTTTTGACATCGTGACCTGCCGGGTCGCGCCGCACCACTTCTTGGACATTCGCAAGTTCCTGGCCGAAGCCGCCCGCATCCTCAAAGTGGGCGGGCGCCTGGCCCTGGTAGACACGACCGTCCCCGACGATTTACCCGAGGCCGCAGAATGGCAGAACGAGGTCGAGGCCGTGCGCGACCCATCCCACGTCCGCAACCACACACCCAATGAGTGGCGGACGATGGCCGAGGTGGCGGGCCTGACAGTGGCCGAATGCGGCAGCGGCGGGGGCGGCATTACCATCCCCTTGTCCGACTGGGTCACCAAGGCCGGCTGTACGCCCGATCAAGCCGCCGAGGTTCGCCGCCGCTTCGCCGCCGCGCCCGAGAGTGCCCGGACGGCGTTCCAGATCAAGACCCTGCCGAACGGCGAGGCCATTTTCACCTGGCAGCGCGTCGCACTCAAAGCTTTGAAGCCATAAGAGCCGACTTATATGGGTAGAACATCGGGAGTTTTAGAAAGGCTACACACTTCCATGCGTACACATTTTCTCGCTTTCGCCCTGCTGCTTTCCCTGCTGGCGGCCTCGGCCGTCATGGCCGCCCCGACGCAGCTCACCTGGTACGGCCACTCGGCTTTTAAGATCACGACGCCGTCCGGCAAGATCGTCCTGTTGGACCCCTGGATCACAAACCCGGCCAACAAGAATGGGGCCGCTGACCTCGCCGCAATCACGCGGGCCGACCTGATCCTCATCACGCACGGCCACTTCGATCACGTCGGCGACTCGGTCGCCATCGCCAACAAAACTGGCGCCAAACTCGTCGCCACCGGCGACCTGGCCGACGCCCTGGTCGCCTACGGCGGCTACCCCAAGGCGCAGGCGGGCATGGATACGCAGGGAAACTTCGGCGGTGAGCTTTCGCTGCTCGGCGGTGAGGTCAAAGTCCTGTTCGTGCCGGCCATTCATTCGTCGGCGGTGTCGGCGCCGCCTGGCAGCGCCGAAACTGGCCCACACAACGGCGGCAACCCTGGTGGGTTCGTAATCACGGTCGCGGGCGGCCCGACGCTCTATGACACGGGCGACACCGACGAGTTCGCCGACATGGCTTTGATCCCGAAGGCGCACAAGATCGACGTCATGCTCTGCTGCATCGGCGACCACTACACGATGGGACCCGTCCGCGCCGCCGACGCCGTCAAGATGGTCAATCCGCGCTTCGTCGTCCCGTGCCACTTCGGCACCTTCCCCATTCTGACCGGAACGCCCGCCGCCTTCAGCGACGCCTTGAAGGCGAACGGCTCCAAGGCGAAGATGGTCGTGATGAGCGTTGACCAGACGCTGACACTTTAAGGAGACAAAGACCCATGCCGAAAACGATGTTCGAGAAGATTTGGGATGCCCACGTCGTCCGCGCCGAGCAGGGCCAGCCGGCTCTGCTCTACGTGGACCTGCACCTGGTCCATGAAGTGACCTCGCCGCAGGCGTTCGAGGGCCTGCGCCTGGCCGGGCGCACCGTCCGTCGGCCTGATTTGACTGTCGCCACGATGGACCATAATGTCCCGACGACAAACCGCTCCCTGCCGATCCTGGACCAGATCTCAAAAACGCAGATGGAGACGCTGGCGAGGAACTGCCAGGAGTTCGGCGTCACCCTCTACGACATCCACTCCAAGCGGCAGGGCATCGTCCACGTCATCGGCCCTGAGCTTGGCCTGACCCAGCCCGGCATGACCATCGTCTGCGGCGACAGCCACACCAGCACGCACGGCGCGTTCGGTGCCCTGGCCTTCGGCATCGGGACGAGCGAAGTGGAACACGTCCTGGCGACACAGTGCCTGCCACAGTCGCGGCCCAAGACGATGGAGATCCGCGTCAGCGGCGCGCTCGGCCTGGGCGTGACGGCCAAAGACATCATCCTCGCTATCATCGGCAAGATCGGCACGGACGGGGCCACCGGCTATGCCGTCGAGTATACCGGCGAGGCCATCCGCGCCCTCTCGATGGAAGGCCGCATGACGGTCTGCAACATGAGCATCGAGGCGGGCGCGCGGGCGGGCATGATCGCGCCCGACGAGAAGACGTTCGCCTACATCCAGGGCAAGCCGTCCGCACCGTCCGGCGAAGCCTGGGACCAGGCTGTCGCCGCCTGGCGCGCGCTGCCGACCGAGGCAGGCGCGTCTTACGACACAGTCGTCGAGCTGGACGCCGCCAAGATCGCCCCGCACGTTTCCTGGGGCACCAGCCCCGGCATGGTGGTCCCGATTACGGCGCGCGTCCCCTCCCCCGGCGACTACGCCGACCCCGCCGACCGCCGGGCCGCCGAGCGAGCTTTAGAATACATGGGCCTGGACGCAGGCGCCCCCATCAGCGGCCTTGAACTCGACACCGTCTTCATCGGCTCCTGCACGAACGGCCGGATCGAGGACCTGCGCGCCGCCGCGTCCGTCCTGAAGGGCCACACGGTCCGGGCGGGCCTGCGCGCCCTGGTCGTCCCCGGCTCCGCCCAGGTCAAGCTCCAGGCCGAGGCTGAGGGCCTAGATGTGGTCTTCAAGGACGCCGGGTTCGACTGGCGCGAGGCCGGCTGCTCCATGTGCCTGGGCATGAACCCGGACATCTTGCAGCCCGGCGAGCGCTGCGCGTCCACCTCCAACCGCAACTTCGAGGGCCGCCAGGGCAAAGGGGGGCGCACCCACCTGGTCAGCCCCCAGATGGCGGCGGCGGCGGCCATTGAAGGGCGTCTGGTGGACATCCGGGAGTGGGGAAAGAACTAGTCAGACGCACAAGGAGGTTTGGCAGATGGCAATCGCGGAACCCAAATTCATCTCATATGAAGACTACCTCAGCGAAGGAGAGACAAACTAGCGCTACGACGTCATCGATGGGGTGCGTGTGGACATGGCTAGTCCCACCGCCTACCATCAGCGCATCGTTCAGCGAGTCACGTCGTCGAAGTCATCTCCGACAGCGACCGCCAGCGAGTTCTGAACGCCAATCTCGCGGACTTTTATGCGATCGGCGTTAGCGAATGCTGGATCGTCCGCCCGGAAGATAAGACTGTGACCGTCCTGCGGTCAACAGACACCGGATGGGAACAGGCCGCACTCCATGAAGAAGCTGCGATTGTGACCTCGACGGTCCTGCCTTACTTAAACATCGCCGTTGCTGACATCTTCACCGTCCGCTAAGGGAGAAGCGGATCGTGGGTTTTTGGAGTGGAAGGTTTATCTGCAACAGTGCGGCCGACAGACCATTAAGGAGCAGGCAAATGACCGTCGCCGAACCGAAAGCGGACGTTCCGGGCATCACCCGCCCGATGACCTATGAGGAATACATCAGCGGGCCGGAGGAGATGGCCCGCTACGACATCATTGATGGATGGAAGGTATACCGCCTGTATGGAGACAAGCAGTTGCCAAATCCAACGCGAGAATACCAGCAGATTCAAGGGAATCTGTATCGGACAAGGCCAGGCGATCATGTCCCCATGCGATGTGCTGATCACTTGGCGGCCCTGGCACAGTCGTCAGCGTGACGTACTTCTTATAAGCAGCGAGCGCCTGGCACAAAACCCACCGGCGGACGACCCTGCCCCTCTCTCCCCCGCCCCAGAGGTTGTCGTCGAGATCGTCTCACCCTCTGTACTGACGGCAAAGATAGAGGATTACCGGAATGTAGACGTGCAAGAAGTCTGGATCGTCCGCTCCGGACCACAGACAGTAGAAATTCTGCCACTATCGTCAGGCAGAACAACCGACTCTGTTTACGGGCGAAGCGAAGTAGCGTCATCTCTCGCTTTTAAAGGCTTGGCCGTCCCTGTGGACGATATATTTCAGGAGTAACCATGGAAGCATTTACGAAACTCACCGGCCTTGCGGCCCCTTTAGACCGCGTCAATGCGGACACCGACCAGATCATCCCCAAGCAGTTCCTGAAGCGCATCGAGCGCACCGGCTTTGGGCAGTTCCTGTTCTTCGACTGGCGATATCAGGCCGACGGCAAGACGCCGGACCCCGAGTTCGAGCTGAACCAGCCGCAGTACCGGGGCGCGACGGTTTTGATCACCGGTAAGAACTTCGGCTGCGGGTCGTCGCGCGAACACGCGCCTTGGGCACTGGCGGATTATGGGTTCAAGGCGATCCTGGCACCCTCGTTCGCGGACATCTTCTACAACAACTGCTTCAAGAACGGGATGCTGCCCGTCACGCTGCCCGAGAAAACGATCACGATGCTGCTGGCGCGGGCGAAAGCGCCAGGCTACCAGATGACGGTAGACCTGGAGAAACTGACTATCTCGGACGAGTCAGGCTTTTCTGAGTCGTTCGAGGTGGACGCATTCCGCCGCCACTGCCTACTGAACGGCCAAGATGACATCGGGCTGACCTTGCAGCACGAGCCGGACATCACGGCGTACGAAGCGAGGCGACCCGTGTGGACGCGCGGCGCGGTGGCAATATAATGGCAGTGGCGGCCTGGGTGGAGCGAGAATTTAATGACGAGGTTTTTGATGACCGGGAGTGGCCGGAGATCGAGATGACTCGCTGCCGCCTCACCCGCTGCCGGTTCTGGGGGGCACGTCTCAGCGAGGCACGGATCGAGGGCTGTCACTTCGAGGAGTGCAACTTCGCCCGCGCCCGGCTGAACGCGGCCGAATGCCGCGCGTCGTCATTCTTGAACTGCCTGTTCACGGACGCGTACCTGTTTTTGGCGCGCTTCGACGACTGCCGCCTCCTGGGCGCGTCATTCGCCGGGGCAGACATAGGCGGCCTGACGATCGTGGGCGGCGACTGGTCCTGGGCGAACCTGCGGCATCAGAACCTCGTGAAGCAGGATCTGCACGCCGTGAAGTTCCTCGGCACGGACTTCTACGGTGCGGACTTGACGAAGGCCAATTTGCGGGACGCCGACTTGACTGAAGCCAATCTGGATAGGGCGCTGATCGTCGGCGCGGATTTGCGCGGGGCGAAGCTGGAGAAGGTAGACCTAAAGGGGCTGGACCTGTGCGGGACCCGCATGGACATCGCCCAGACCATCCTGCTGGCGCAGTGCCATGGGGTGAAAGTAGGCTGAGAGTGGACGAGGGGCGCGGCAATGACCGCGCCCCTCGTTTCTTTCCAGGCTTCTTCCGCTTCCAGCTCGCGCAGCAGCGGCTCAGCGCGGGCGACCAGCTCGTCCCTGCGCCCGCGCAAGGAAGAGCTGGTCGCCCGCGCCGAGCCGCTGCTGCGCGAGCTGGAAGCGGAAGAAGCCTTG
>JANOOM010000110.1:0-10782 GCA_031421335.1 Armatimonadota bacterium | reverse complement strand
CTTCCGCTTGGCGTTCTCCAGGTGTGTGATGTTGTTTTTCATGGTGTTAGATGCCTTTTTCGTCAGAATCTGCTTTTCGGCGACCAGGCTGCCATTCCCCCCCGGAGGGGCGAGTGAGGCCCGTGGCTTTGCGTCGCGGGGTTTCCCCCGGTTTGCCTGGTTCGTTTGCGAAGGATGTGTGGTTCGTGGTTCCTGCCCGATGTGGAAAGGAGAAGTCTTCCCGAAAGTCTTCTCGGCATTCGCCTGTTCGGCGGCCCGGCTATCTCGACTGTCGTGGCGGCGTGGTTCGCGGCCAGCAGCGGAGACCCGCAGCTTTGCGTCCCTCCGTTGCCGGAGGTTTGCCCTTAATCGGGGGCGGAGACCAATGGTTTAATTGTGGCGGCAAGGAGGAGTGCGATAACTGTGAGAGATACGGGAAGGTGGGGAATTGCGGGCAGGCAATGATGCCGGTTTGCCGCGAAAGCGTACCGCCGAGAACGAGGCCGAGCCGAGAACGAGGACGAGCCGAGAACGAACGGCATATGGAACAGAAGGGGCAGGAGTGGCTCGAGGGGCCGGCGACGTTAGGCGGCTCTAGGCGGCGCGGAGAAAGTCAACAGACCAGTGCGGCGCCTCAGCATCAGCCGCCTCAGCGCTCTGGGGGGTGATCAACTTGCCAAGTTTCCGGTCCGTCTTCTCCCGGTACATCTGCGTGTCTGCGGCGGAAACCAGCGCGGCACAGTCTTGTCCGTCCTGGGGGAAGCAGCCGTAACCGATGCTGACGCCTAGATGCAGAGCGCCCAGGCGCTCATGGACCAGGCCAGGATCGTAAGCCTCTACCGCCTGCTGGAGCCGCCGCGCCAGCGCCCCCGCTTCCTCCGCGCCAGCCCCGTGCAGGACGACCAGGAACTCATCGCCGCCGTAGCGCGCGACGATGTCGCTCTCGCGCACGGCGTCGAGGAAGATCGCAGCGAGGTCTCGCAGCACCTGGTCGCCCTTCTGGTGGCCGAAGTTGTCGTTGATCGGCTTGAAGCTGTCTAGGTCCAGGCAGAGCAGGGCAAACGGTTCCGGGGCGCCGTGCGCGGGCTTGCAGCGGTCTTCGACGTATTGGGTCAGATAGCGCACGTTGAACAGCCCCGTCAGCGGGTCGGTCAGGGCATGACTGCGCGTGCGGTCGAACAGGATGCCATTATACAGCGCCAGGGCGGCCCGGTTGGCGATCGTCTCAAGGAGCTGCTGGTCATGAGGGCCGAAAGCGTCGGCCTGAGGATGATACAGGTTGATCGTCCCGAGCAGCTCGCCCTGGTGAACGATCGGCACGACCAGGCAGGTCGCCATCGGCTCCCAGGCCAAATTCGGGGAATTGACCATCAGCAGGTCGTCCAGGTCGAACTCTCCTAGATAGGTCTCCTGCGTTTGTGCGACGGTGTACGAGATGCTGGACTCGTTCACGGTCCGCGCGCCCAGGAGGAATTCGCTGTTGATGCCGACGGCGGTGCGGACGACAAGTGCTTCGGATTGCTCGGATTTTAGTAGGAATAGGCAGGCAGTGTTGGGTAGGATGGCGCCCAGCTTACGTCCCAGGATGTCGAGGGTCTCGTTCAAACCGAGGCTGGCGGAAAGGGTCTGCGCCACTTCATAGAGCGCCCAAAGCTCGGACGAGGCGCGCTGGATGTACCGGACCGCCTCGTCGGACTTCACCGTGGTCACGACCTGAGGCGCCCGCTGCTCGTCCGTCTGCTTCTTCTCCGCCGCCATTTCGGCGACGACGCCTTCGATCACGCTCAGGAATGCCTCCACGATGACCGGATCGAACTGCGTTCCTGCCGAGCGCGTGATCTCCTCGACCGCCCTTCTGTGTTCCCAGGCATGGCGGTAAGAGCGATTGGAGGTCAGGGCATCGTAGACATCCGCAACGGAGAGGATGCGCGCGGACCTTGGGATGTTCTCCCCGGCCAGTCCGTCGGGATACCCTTTGCCGTCCCAGCGCTCGTGATGATGCTTGACGACCGGCAGAACCGGCCATGGGAACTCGACGGGGTCCAGGATAGCCGCGCCGATCTCGGGGTGCTGCTTGATCTTCGCGTACTCTTCTTCCGTCAGCCGCCCCGGCTTGAGCAGGACATACTCGGGGACGCCCAGCTTGCCGATGTCATGCAGCAGCGCCCCCGTGTTGATGGCTTCCAGATCGTCCCTGTCCAATCCTAACTGTTTAGCGATCGCGACGGCGTAACGCTGGACACGCAGGATGTGCTGGTGCGTGTATTGGTCCTTGGCGTCAATTGCCAAGGCCAGACTCTTGATGGTCGAAAGGTAAAGGTCTGCTAGGCGCTCGATGTGCTGCTGTTTCTCCTCCGACCGGCCGATCGTCGTGGCATAGGAATGGTAGGTCAGGTAAGCCACCGGCAGCACAAACAGCAGCATCGCGCTGGACTGATGGCCGCAGAGGAGTGTCGCGAGCGTGCTGATGCAGGCGCCCGCGAAGTAGCTGGGCGCAGTCCACATGAAGCTGCTCCGCCAGACCCTCAGGATGTCCTGGCCGGAGCAGAGACCGATGATGATCGAGATGGGGAACGTGTTGATGGCGAAGTACATCAGGCTGGCGGCGGCGACCGGCATGAAGGCCCGCGTGGCCTGCAAGTCCAGGGTCCCGCCATTAAGATGCGTGAACAGCAAACCGGTCAACCAGGCTTGCGCGGCGGACATAAGGACGTTGAAGGCGATCTGATACGGCGGCTGCCGTTTCGGATAGAGACAACTGGAAAGGCAGCCGACGGCCGCCACGAGCATGGCGCCCATCGGCCCCAGCCGGAGAATCGCGGCGAAAGTGATGGCGAACCCCAGCGACATGGAGCCTGCATCAGCGACGCCCTTATGCCGCATCAGAGTGATCTTTTTGCCATATGCGAATATGGCGATGCCCAGGAACAGCGCCATCTCCCAGGAAAGCGCGGGGCGGCGAACGGGCGAAAAGAACAGCGCATAGCTTATCAGAATCACACCAAAAATGTAGGTGCCGATTAAGTAGGCTTTGGCTTTGACCGGCAGATTATTCACAAGATGCTCCGTAGAATAAGGAATCGTCCTTGGCATCAATCCAGTGTGCTGGCCTGATGGTCGGTTTTGGGTCACTGCTCAGGACAGAAGCTGGCTAAATGCACCAGTCCCACCGTCGCCAGCGCCACCAGCGAGAACAGGCCACGTCCCAGCCGGAAGCCGCGCCCCAGCCGGAACTCGTCGTGCAGGATGCGCCAGGCTTTGCACCGGCGGCCCCCATGCTCCACACACACGCACTGTGACGCCTGATGAGGGTTCTCTTCTTTCTGCTCCAACGTCAGCGCTTTGGCTTCCTCGCCCGCCTTGCCTCGCTTCCGTTTGTGGGGCAGCAGCATCTCCGGGATGCCCTAGTACGCAAGGTCCGCACGACGCGCCGCTCGTGGATACTACCTCGCTGCCGCGCTCTGCGCGTAGCGCGTCTTGTCGGACAGCGGGCCGCGCTTTCGGTTGGGCTTTGCGCTTTGCTGGGTCAGACGACAGGCGACAAGTTCGGGCAGTACGGTCGTGAGAAGCTGGCTGAGGACCGCAGGTTCCAGACCGAAGAGGGCGCGGACATGGTCTTTGGGAAAGGTGTGCAGTTGTTGCAGGTTCATGCCTCCATCTTCGGCAGAACGGAAGCTGATTTTTACTGCGCGGGGCATCCATAGCCAGGGCTTGAGTATCTGGAAGTAGCTCAGTTGCCGCGCCTCGTGCCGGTCTACCTGACGCCGCAGGCCGCGCTTGCTGGACGTCCTCGTCCGACGTGATGGCGTGAAGCTGGTACAGGTCGAAGTGGTCGGTCTGCATCATTCGCAGTGAGTTCTCCAGTTCCTTCAGTTCCTCCAGTGCCCCCAGTGCCCCCAGTGCCCCCGATGCGTCCCGGCGGGCAATGCGGGCAAAGTATTGGTCATCAACGTCGAGACGGGCGAGTATGAATTGGATACGGACCATCTCGCTGCCTCCGACCGGGCCGCCGCGAAATACCCGGCGCCCCACTTTACGCCATGCGGATCGGGTCGTCCCCCTTGGGCCGTTTGGGGGCGCTCGCTTTTGGGCGTGCCTGCTAGCGAAGACCGTGACACAAAAAGGGCGGGGATGAACCCCGCCCCCAGCCGTTTCTGCCCGTCCGGCTATTGTCCGCCCCACGCTACGCCGCCAGCCGGAACAGCGGCTGGTCGGCGGCGGCCTGGATACGCACGGCGGCAAGTTCTTCCTCCGCCAGCGGCGTGAAGCCGTCGGCGATGTCCAGGGCCAGCCGGAACAAGCGGATGTCGCCCGGAGGCAGGGCCGCCGTCACCGGCAGCGACAAGGTGTAACGCAAAGCCGCCGTCGCCTCCGCCCGGTCGGCCAGAGGCTCGTACCACGCCTTCGGGTACTCGCTCTTGTGCGGGTCCCCGTCGCGCCACGGGCCGCGCGCCATCCCCTTCAGGGCCAGCCGCGCCACCCCCTTCGCCTGGGCCGCCTCCATCACCTGCGGCCCGAAGTTCGCCTGCTCGTAGGTGATATAGTTGAACGGGAACAGGATGCTGTCGAAGTCGAACTGGTCCATGGCGGCGAGGGCGGCGTGGACCGAGTGGGCGCTGAAGCCGAGGTGCCGCAGCTTTCCCTGCTCGCGCGCCTTGACAAACACTTCCATCGCCCCGCCCGGCGCGAACGCTTGCTGGACGTCCTCGTCCGACGTGATGGCGTGGAGCTGGTACAGGTCGAAGTGGTCGGTCTGCATCATTCGCAGTGAGTTCTCCAGTTCCTCCAGTGCCCCCGATGCGTCCCGGCGGCCCGTCTTGCAGGCCAGGAACACGTCGTCCCGGTACGGAGCCAGGGCCGGCCCGAGCCGCTCCTGCGCGTTGCCATACGACGGGGCCACGTCGAAGTAGTTGATGCCCCGGTCAATCGCCTCGCCGACGTACTGGTCGGCCTCGGCGGGGGACACGTCCATAACGATGATGCCGCCGAATCCCAGGACGCTCAGGTCCCGGCCCGTCTGCCCGAAAGGTCGCTTTTCCATTGTCACCTCTTGCTGGAATAATTCGTGAAAGACTTGTGCCGTTAGTATACCCGCAGGCAGGGATTCCGCCCGCCGTCCGCGAATTAATGCCGGCGGGAGAATGAACATGACCCCCCGAGTGACTTCCGAGGCACCCGCTATGCCGACCGCGAGCACCACCGCGACGGCGTGGACGCGCTGCTCCACCGGACCGGCGGGCGCTGGCGCGTCGTCGCCTACGCCATGTGCCCGACCAACGTGGAGTGGGACGGGTGGAGCAGCCGATACTGCGCCCCCGCGCCATTTTCTCGCAGGCCCATTAAGGGGAATTGACCATGGATGCAAACGAGGAAAGAAGCCGGGACGATGCTGCCCAGGACGCGGACGCCACCCAATTCATCACGATAGACAGCATCCCCGACGAGGCATTGCGCCCGCAGCGGCGCGGCCTCCTGCTCGCCGTCGCCCTGGGCATCCTCGTCGCCCTAGCCCTGCTGGCCGCCGTGGCCTACAGCCACCGCGCGCCCGCCCACAGGGCCGACCGCGCCACCGCCCGTTCCCAATCCGTATTCAGGCACCATTCTGGCAGTGGAACCCAGCAGTGGCAGCAGTGAGATCGCGCGGGCAAAGACGGACGCAAAGGGGTCGTTTTCGGTCAACCTCAATCCCGGCACATACCTGCTCATACCCGTCTTGACGGATCAGGAAAAATCTAGTCCCATTGTGGCACAGCCTCAGACTTTCACGATTAGTGCCCACCAGTCCACAACGGTCTCAGTGACCTACACTCTGAACACACCCTAAACTCCCCTCACCCCTTCGGCGGATTGCGGCCAATCACGGGATACTGCTCCAAATCCACCACCGCGCCCGTGATTGGGCCGCCCGCGTCCGTCACGAAGGCCAGGGCATAGTGGGCGATCTCTTCGGGACGCAGGAGGCGTCCGGCGGGGGCGGTCTGGGGCGGGAGCGTATCCGGCCAGTCGGGGGACAGGCCGTCGCGTATCTTCAAGGCATACTCGTTCTGGGTCAGTGTCCACCCCAGGTTGAGCTGGTTGACACGGATGCCGTCACGCGCGTGGGCGTCGGCGAGGTTGCGGGTCAGGGTCATCAGCGCCCCCTTGCTCACCGAGTAGGCCAGTAGCCCTATCTCGCCGCACCAGGCGTTCACCGAGCCGATGTTGAGCGCCGTACCCCCTCCCCGCGCCCGCCAGTGCGGCAGCAGGGCGCGGATGAGCAGCAGCGGTGCGCGGACGTTGACGGCCATCATCCCGTCGAACAGCGCCGCGTCCGTCGTTTCCAGTGTGCTGCGGGTCGTCCGGGCCGCGTTGTTGACCAGGATGTCCAGACTGCCGAAGCCGCTTAGGGTCATCTGAACCAGTGCCTCGCATTGAGCGGGATTAGCCAGGTCAGCGAACGTGAACGCTGCCCCGCCGCCCAGTGCCCCTGCGACTGCCTCGCCCGTTTCCCGCTCGGCTTCAATCCCGTGTACCATCACCCGCGCACCCTCGGCGGCCAGGCGCCGCGCGATGGCCTCACCAATGCCGGTCGCCGAGCCGGTCACGAGCGCGGCCTTTCCTTGAAGCTGCATGGCTTGTCCTCCGGCGTCATTCTACCCCGCTGATGGAACTCCCGCCCCGCCCCGCTTGTAACAAGAGGCAGGAGTACCACGACCATGAAACCGATGCTCATCATCCTGCTCGCCGCCGGTGCATTCGCCGGGGCGGCCCTGACCGCGCGGACGGTGACCTGCTCCGCACAGGCCGCGCCCACTTCCGTGTCAGGCCGGGCGCCCGTCATCGTCGAGCTGTTCACCTCCGAGGGCTGTTCAAGCTGCCCGCCTGCCGACGCCCTGATGTCCCGGCTCACCTGGACGCAGCCGGTCGCGGGCGCGGACGTCATCGCCCTGGGCGAGCATGTGGACTACTGGGACCACGGCGGCTGGGCCGACCGCTTCTCGTCACACAAGCTCACGGGACTTGGGGCAATCTCAGGCGGCGCCTTCAGCGGCGCGCCGTCCGTTCATCTCTCGTCCGACTGGCGGCGTGCGGACCTCTCCGCCGTCGTCTTCGTCCAGGAGCGCGCCAGCCGACGCATCGTCGGCGCGGCGGCCCTGAAGCTGGTCTAATGCGCTTCCCCCGCCGCTCCCCCACCGCGCCTGGGCTTTCGCAGCAGCAGCGTGGCGGGCAGGGCTAGCAGGAACGTCAGGCCCAGCAGGATGAAGGCGTTGTTGTAGGCCATCGTCAGCGCCTGTGCCTGGACCGCCCGGTCGAGCAGGTGCAGGGCCGCCGACTGGGCCGCCGGCAGGCTGAATCCGCCGCCCACCAGGGCGCCCGTCGCCCCGTCCAGCCGCGCCTGGAACGCCGCATCGCCGGGGTGCAAGTTCGCGACAAGCTCGGCCCGGTGGTAGGCGGTCATGTTGACGATGTAGGTGTTCAGGACCGCGATGCCGAAGCTCCCCCCGAGCTGGCGCGTGAGATTGTAGAGGGCAGACCCCTGTGCGATCTGCGCTCCCTTCAGGCCCGCGAAGGCCACCGTGCTGATGGGGATGAAGACCAGCCCCAGGCCGAAGCCGCGCACCATCAGGCCCGCCTGCGTGTCCGACAGGCCGCTCTGCGTGGTCAAATGCCCCAGCATCCACATGGACCCCATGTAGACGAACATGCCGATGATGATCAGCACGCGCGCATCGAAACCTCGCTGCAAGACGCGCCCGCAGAAGATCACGGCCAAGGCCGTCATGATGCCGCCCGGCAGCAGGGCCAGGCCCGTCGCCGTCGGGGTGAACCCGAGAATCGTCTGCACGAACAGCGGGTAGATGAAGACGCCCCCGTACAGCCCGAAGCCCAGCACCAGGCCCAATATGACCGAGGCTGCCAGCCCGCGGTCTTTCAAGACGCGCAGGTCCAGGATGGGCGCTTTGTTGCGGGGCGACAGCTCCCACCAGACGAAGCCCACCAGCGCGACGACGGCCAGGACGGCCAGCTTCGAGATAGTCGGGTCGGAAAACCAGTCGTACCGCTCGCCCTCTTCCAAGACATACTGCAAGGACCCCATGCCCGCCGCCAGCATGACGATTCCCCAGACGTCCACGGTGTTCACCCGTTTCTGGTGCTTCGAGTCCTGGAGGAACAGGCCGACCAGGGCCAGCGAGGCGAAGGCCAGCGGGACGTGAATGAAGAAGATCATCCGCCACGAGTAGTTGTCGGTGATGTAGCCGCCCAGCAGCGGCCCCAAAGTCGGCGTCACGATCAGCCCCAGCCCGAAGATGGACTGGACGGTGGCGATCTGCGAGCGCGGGAAGATCTCGACGATGGTGGACTGGGCGGTGGAGATCAGGGCGGCCCCGCCCGCGCCCTGGATCAGCCGCCAGAAGATGATCTCGCCCAGGCTCCCCGACAGCCCGCACATGAACCGGGCGATGTTGAAGATCAGGATCGAGGCTATCAGATACCGCTTGCGCCCGAACCGCCCCGACAGCCAGGCAGTCATAGGCAGGACGACGACGTTGGCGAGGATATACCCGGTGGAAACCCAGGCGATCTCGTCCGTCGTCGCACCCAGGTTGCCCTCCATCTGCGGCAGGGCGACGTTGACGACCGTGGTGTCCAATATCTCCAGGGCCGCTGCCATGATCAGCCCGAGCATGATCCACCAGCGCCGCGCGAAGACTTCCGCCGGGACATCACCGGGCGCGGACGCCGAGCCGCCGACCGCCGCCTTGGCGGCCCCGGTCTCAGGGATGGGGCCGAGAGGTCGGTGGCCCCGATGTGCGATGTCTGCTGCCATTTTATACTCGCGTTTTTCAGTAACGGCCGTCTAGAGCAGGCGGCTCAACAGAGAATGGAGCAAAGCGCGCTCGCTCTCCGATAACGGCGCGAACACCTCGTCGTTGGTGCGCCGGGCCAGTGCCGTGCTTTCCGCCAGCACGCCCCGGCCTGCGTCGGTCAGGCTCACCAAATGGGCGCGGCGGTCGCGCGGGTCGCGGCGGCGCGTGACCAGGGCGCGCGCCTCCAAATCGTCCAGCAGCAGCACGACCGTGTTGCGGTCTATCCCCAGCCGCTCGCCCATCTCGACCTGCGCCATCGGCTCGCCCTCGCCCAGCACGGCCAGTACGCCGAAGTGGCGCCCGTTGATACCCAGAGGCTCGTTCAAAGCGTCGAAGTAGCTGCGGCATTGCTGGGCGGCCCGGCCCAGCAGATAGCCCGTCCAGATGGACAGAGAGGGAGGCAGCGGCGCGCTTTTGGCGCGGACCGCCGCAAGGGTGGGGATTGGCTCCTCGGTCATGTCTTTTTGCGTCATGGCTCGCCCTCAAATTGCGTTAAAATCATATTACCCATATATCATCAGTAACACTGATGATTTTGAGGCGTTCCCAGCAAAAAAGGCCGCCGGCAGATGCCGGCGGCCTTTCCCTGTCCGTCCTAGGGCTGCATCGCCCAGAAGAGGCGGTAGACGCAGACCGCCATGCAGGCGGCGATTAGGCCGACCACCGCCAAGTCGAACAGGACCGTCAGCGGCCCGCGCCGGGCGAGCGGCTTGGGCCTGACTGTGGGGAGGATAAGCGGAGCGGTTGTCTCCCCGGACGCGAAGCGCAGGGGGTTCCCCGCGATGGGGGGCAGATTGGGAAGGGCGGCAGGCGCCGAAAAGATGACGGCGTCGTCAGCCTGGGGGGCGACTTGCGTGTCGCTCAATGTTTCTACCAATGTGATCTCCTGTGATAGTAGCCCGCCGGGACACCGGGCACGACAGCCAAAGTGGTTGATGCTTTGGTAGGGTGAGTATGACCGGCGATGCGACATCCCTTTGTGTCTTTTGTCACACGCGGCTCCGGCGGACATGTTCGAAAAGGCAGAATCGCCTGCGGTGGGGGGAAAGTGGGACACCACATTTATACCTAATGCATATTCCATGCCAAGTTTGGTGGTATTGCGCCCATGCTACTGCGCTTGGAGGGGAAACGCGGCGAATGCCTCGGCGTATTTCAGGCCCGTACCCGTGTTGAACAGGACGACCTTCTCGTCCGGCCCGACCCACCCCGACGTGCGCAGGCGGCGTAGGGCGGCAAGGCACGCCCCGCCCTCCGGGGCGGCGCACACGCCCGTGGCCGCGCTTAGGACGTAAGACTCGGCCATCAGATCCGCGTCCGAGATCGTGACGGCCGTCCCGCCGCTCCGCCGGATCATGTCCAGCATGACGAAGTCGCCGATAGCGCGCGGGACGCGCAGGCCGGACGCGACGGTTTGGGCGTTCTCGAACAGTCCCGCGTCGGACACCCCCGCCGCGAAGGCGCGGGCGATGGGCGCACACCCTTCCGCCTGGACACTCACCCAGCGCGGGCGGTGCGGCCCGATCCAGCCCAAGGCTTCCATCTCGTCGAATGCCTTGCCCATCCCGATCAGGCCCGTCCCGCCGCCTGTCGGGTACAGGATGATGTCGGGCAGCGTCCAGCCGAACGCCTCGGCGATCTCGTAGCCCATCGTCTTCTTGCCCTCCACCCGGTACGGCTCGCGCAGCGTGGACATGTCCCACCAGCCTTCCCGCGCCTGCCCTTCTTGAACGAGCTTCGCGCAGTCGTTGATCAGGCCGTTTACCAGAGTGACATGCGCCCCTGCCACGGCGCACTCCAGGCGGTTCGCGGCGGGCACGTCGCGCGGCATGAAGACAAATGCCTCGATGCCCGCCCGCGCCGCATAGGCGGCCAGCGCCCCGCCTGCGTTGCCTGCCGAGGGCACGGCCAGTTTTTGCGCCCCCGAGTGCCGCGCCATCGCCACGGCCACGGC